>DATGSX010000120.1:0-25778 GCA_035302145.1 Flavobacteriaceae bacterium
TCCACAATAGACAAAGTTTTTGACGCAGCTCGTGTAGAGGAGGTGATAGGGGACTACATCCAGTTAAAACGCAGTGGTTCGAATTTAAAGGGATTAAGTCCGTTTACCGACGAACGCACCCCTAGTTTCATGGTGTCGCCAGCCAAACAAATCTGGAAAGACTTCTCTAGTGGAAAAGGTGGGAATGCCGTTTCCTTCCTTATGGAGCATGAACATTTTACCTATCCAGAGGCCATACGCCATTTAGCGAAAAAATATGGGATTGAAGTAGAGATGACCTCACAAACCGCTGAGGATAGAGAGTTGGTAAACGAACGCGAAAGTTTGTACTTAATAAACGAGTTTGCCAAGACTTTCTTTCAGAACACTTTGCATAGTACCGAAGAAGGAAAAGCAATAGGACTTTCCTACTTTAAAGAGCGTGGCTTTACTACCGAGACAATGCAAACCTTTGAGTTGGGATATTCCCCAGAGAAATGGGAAGCCTTCACAGAAAGAGCTATTAAAAAAGGATACACACTAGAAAATCTGGAAAAAGTTGGACTTACAGTGGTGCGAAACAACAGACAATTCGATCGCTTTCGAGCCCGTGTAATTTTTCCGATAAAAAGCATGAGCGGCCGAACCTTAGGTTTTGGTGGAAGAATCCTTTCTACACAGGCAAAAGCAGCTAAGTATTTAAACTCGCCCGACAGTATAATATACGACAAGAGTAAAGTACTTTACGGTTTGTTTACTGCCAAACAAAGCATTGCCAAAGAAGACAACTGTTATTTGGTAGAAGGTTATACCGATGTTATTCAAATGTACCAACGCGGGATAACCAACGTGGTCTCTTCCTCTGGAACAGCACTTACCCCAGATCAAATACGTTTGATAAGTAGGCTTACAAAGAATATAACACTATTGTTCGACGGAGACGAGGCTGGTCTACGAGCTGCGATTCGAGGGGTAGATATTATTTTAGAGCAAGGTATGAACGTTCAAATCTGTACGTTCCCAGAAGGAGAAGATCCAGATAGCTTTGCTCAAAAAAATAGTCTAGAAGAGATTCAAAAATACTTTGCAGAAAACAGCAAGGACTTTATAAGCTTTAAAGCTTCGATGCTTGCCGACGAGGTACGGGATAATCCTGTACAACGTGCCGAAACCATTCGTGAGGTAGTGGAGAGTATTGCTAAGATTCCTGATTTGATAAAACAGGAATTATATATTCAAGATACGGCAAGAATACTAGATATTAGTGAAGAGGTTCTGTTTAGTACTTTAGCACAAATAAATCAAGCCAACGAACGACGCAGTGCTCGAAGACCCAAAAGGGAAGCCACTATGACAGTGGTGGAAAAAGAACCCAAAGCTGCAGAAAAGGTAGACGCACAGCGTATTCTTGAAAGAAAAATCTTGGAGGTTTTATTACTATATGGCGAAAAAGAAGAGACTTTCGAAGAGTATTTTGAGGTGATACATGAGGAAGGAGAAACGGAAGAGAAAAAAGAGTCTACTACAACTAAGGTTTATGAAAAGGTGTTTCTTGAATTACAAGAAGATGAAATAGAGTTCACCGATCCAACCTTTAGAAGTCTTTACGAGAAAATAACAAATGAGTATAACCAAAAAGAAAGCCTAGACCCTAAAATCTTCATACAAGACTTACCAGCAGAAGAATCTGCGATTGTATCGGATATACTTATGGAAGAGGAGCGATACGACTTGCACGATTGGGAACGAGCCGAGATATATGTAAAAGACAAGGAGTCTGGCATTAAGCAATTAGTAGAGGAAACCATCTTGAGTTTACGCGCAAACTTATTGGATAAAAAGATTGCTGAGATGGCTGAGGTATTACAAGACGCTCAGGCCGAGGCTGAGGTTAAACAGCAACAGATGGAGGTGATAACCGACTATTTACAGCTTAAAACCTTATTGGCAAATAACTTAGATCGAGTGTTATAAAATTTTTCAACGAGAATCTATCCAATCCTTAGGAATCTCGTATTTAGGAATTGGTTGCATTTTGTGTTGGTTCGCTAAATGTCTTTTAGTATAGATAGTCATAACTTCTTTTTGTCTACCGCTAAAATCTTCCGGTTTTTTGCCAAGCTCATATTGCGTCATGGCCCATTCTAATTCTGGATAAGTTGCACCAATTTGAACTTCGTCGGTTCGGCTATCCCCAAACAATCCATCGGTTGGAGCAGCGTCGCAAATACTTTTTATAATATTTAAGCCTTCTGCCATTTTGTAAACTTCAGTTTTCAGCAAATCGGCAACCGGATTAATATCCACCCCACCATCGCCATATTTAGTAAAAAAGCCTATGCCAAAATCCTCGATTTTATTTCCAGTTCCTACTACTAAATACCCATTGATTTGTGCTAAGTAATATAAACTAAGCATTCGCAGTCGCGATCGTGCATTAGCAAGCGATAAATCTGTAATGTCTTTGGTTGCCTTCGGAGCATCTGCTACAAACTGGTCGAAAGTATGGCTGAGGTCTAGTGTTTGATGCTGAACGTTAGTGAAACGACTTTTAAGATCATCGATATGTTCGATAGCACGTTCGGTTTCTTCTTGGCTTTGATGAATAGGCAATGTTACGCAGAGAGTGGGTAATCCTGTTTCTGCACATAGGGCTGAAACTACTGCAGAGTCAATACCACCACTTACCCCAATAACGAATCCTTTAGTGAAGGATTTTTGTTGGTATTCTTTTAACCAGATTATAATCTCTTTTCTTATTTTTTCTATTGGAATCTCTCGCATCGGCCTATAAATTATTTGGTATCTTTGAACCCGTTAAATTACAAAATATCCCAATATAATGCAGCAGACCTTTAAATCTATTTCATTTGCAAAATATATCATCCTTACCTTATGTGTTGGAATACTGGTGAGCTGTACTTCTAAGATAGAAAAGGAGATTCGGCAAATACCTATGGAGTTCGAATTTCATCGGTTTGATAAAGCATTCGCCAATACAGAGGTAGGAGGTTTAGAGGAAATTAAAGAAACCTATCCTTTATTTTTCGATCCAAGCATTCCAGATAGCTTTTGGGAGGAAAAGCTAAAAGACACCTTGCAAATAGAATTAGAGGAAGAGGTTATTAAGGCGTTTCCAGAAGACGAGTCGATTTATGAGACGGTGAAAAATGTTTTTCAGCATGTGAAATATTACTTCCCTAGATTTGAACCTCCAACTGTGTACACTTCTACTACCGATGTTGCATACGAAACAAAGGTTATCTTAAGCGGCAAGAACATGGTCATCGGATTAGATAACTACTTAGGTAGTAATCATTACTTTTACGAAGGGATACAAACCTACTTTAAGAAAAATATGAATGCTGATCGTTTACCTGTTGATGTAGCTACAGAATTAGCTACTTATACGGTGGCACCTATTCAAGATCGTACTTTCCTATCGCAGATGATTTACTTTGGGAAAGTATTGTATATGACCGATTTTTGGGTCCCCGATGCATCCGAAGCAGTTGTAATTGGCTATACAGAAGACGAATGGGAATGGGCATTGGAAAATGAAGAAGATATATGGCGTTATTTTATAGAGCGAGAACTATTATATAGTACCGAAAGTGGTTTAAAACAACGATTTATAGATAGTGCACCTTTCTCTAAGTTTTACTTGGAGATTGACAATGAATCACCGGGTAGAATAGGAGCGTATATGGGATGGCAAATAGTAACATCTTATATGAAACGAAACGACGTAAGCATGGAGGAGCTTGCCATATTAGATGCAGATTTGATATATAAAAACTCGAATTATAAACCAAGAAAAAAATAATATTATGGCTAATACAAAGAGGTCGGAAATAAAGATTGAGGTAGCGTTAGACGAAAATAAAATTCCAGAAGAGTTACGTTGGAGCGCACCAGATGGTGGGGTGAATAATGCAGAGGCTAAAGCCATGCTGTTATCGGTATGGGACCATAAAACCCAAGAGGCTTTACGCATTGATTTGTGGACTAAAGACATGCCGATGGACGACATGAAGATGTTCTTCTATCAAACGCTTAGCGCTATGTCTGAAACCTTCCATAGGGCTACTGGCGATGAGAAAATGCAAGCTACTATGCAAGATTTTTGTGCATATTTTGCAGAGAAAATGGAGTTGGATATTCCAGGACAGCAATAAGATTCAAGTCTACTACATAGATTTTATATAAAGGCCCAAGGACTATATTTCTTGGGCTTTTTTATGCTTTCTAATTTTAATCCATAAAGCTATAAGTGCAGCAAAACTTGCTATTATGCCTATAATGGCTATAGATTTTATTGCGGGTATGGTTTGCTTTACATCGCCAGCTTCTACCATAAGAATTCGAAAAGCTTTTAAAAAATGGGTTAGGGGAATACTATTGGAGAATGCTTGTACCCAAGTAGGCATCTGATCTAAAGGCCAAGTAAACCCACTAATCATAAAACTTGGTGTAGCGATAACCATAAGAACTTCTGTAGCCTTTAACTGGGTTGGTAAAACAATACTAACCAACACACCAATGGCCGATACGGAAAAAACAAATAGTCCTGCAATAAGAGTAAGAGGAATTAAATTGTGGTGAATAGGTACTCGGAACCAATTGGCAAATCCTAAATAGAGACCCCATATACCAATACTCATAATCATATAGGGAAGACATTTTACCAATAATAGAGTGAACGTATTGGAGGTTTTATCTATTAACTCTCCAAAGGTGTTGTTCTCATATTCTTGTGTAAACGATAGTGCTAAACCTAGTAATAACACTTGTTGGAATACGGTTGCTAAAACACCAGGCCATAAAAAATATAGGTAGTTAGTGCTTCGGTTATTCATTCGTATAAAGCTCATTTTAAACGGCTCAAATTGTGTGAGAGCTATGCTTTCTGCTACACCTTGTTTTTGTAAAGCTTCAATTTCTATTCCAGCACGCAGGGTTCCTAAGCTTAATTGTAAGGCGGACGAAGCGATGTTTGCAGTAAGTAAATTAGAAGTGTTAATGTAACTTATTACCTCTGGATATCTTTTTAGTAGAATGTCTTTTTCAAAATCTTTAGGGAATATTACCACGCAGGTTGCACCAATCTCTCTTGCCCTTTCATGCATTTTATTGGTGTCGTAAAGCGTTTCTGCAATATATACGGAGTTGTTATCCTCTATCATGGTCATTGCTTTTCTACTAAGCTCTGATCTATCTTTATCAACCACCAAAACAGGTAGGTTGTCTACCACACCTTTTTTATATACCGAGCCTATAAGCACTCCATAAAGAATCGGAGCACCTAAGAATAACAATACGAGAACTTTATTGCTCCAAAACAATTTGAACTCTCTTCCTAATAAGGATAAAAATACTTTCATAGTGTGATTATAGCTCAAGTAAAACAGTGGATTGCAAGAAAAGTGTTTTTGCCGATTCCTTGTCCACTGGATCAATCGTTATTTCGTAAAGTCCCTCTTGAAAATCAAAATCAGGATATGCTGTACTTATCGCTGCATAAGCCCCTAATGGTTCTATGTGACGGATGGTGCCTTCGAAATTTTCGTCGTTATATCGCACCTTTACATTTACTTTTTGTCCTTCTTTAAAGTGGTTTAATTTAGATTCCGGTACAGTAAATCGGAAATAGGTGCTCGTAGCAATTTCGCCCTTAAATAAAGTGTAGCCTGGTAAAGCCAACTCACCTAATTCTAAGGTGCTAGTAGTTATTTTTAAGTCAGATGGAGCTAAGATATACCTTTCATTAAAAGCGATCATTGCTTCTTGGTAGGCACCCTCGGCTTGCTTTTGTTGTCCTTCCGCCATGCCTTTCTGCTCTTCTCGTACACCCGACTCAGCTTCTTTTAACTCAGCTTCTACCGCATTGAATTGTGCTTTTGCACCTTGGTATTTTGCATAGATTTCATCGTATTCTTGAGGTGGAATTAAGCTGTCTTTTACTAGGATCTTTACCCGTTCTAAGCTTTTTTCTGCAAAAATATACTGTTCTTTAAGTGCCGCGTGTTTTGCGCGTAATTGATTTAATTGTCCAATTGTAGCACCATGTAATGCCATGTCATGTTGTGCAGTTGCAGAGCGAACTGCACCAAGGGCCTGGGCCACTTTAGCATCGGTTTCAGGGATGTCTAAAATAGCTAAGGTATCGCCTTTTTTCACAAAGTCCCCTTCTGCTACTCGTAATTCTGCTATTCGACCTGGAATTTTACCAACTACACTTACATAGTTTCGCTCTACTTTTCCTTGTAAGATATCCTCATTAGGTGTAGAGCAGCTAAATAGGATCAGGCTGATACAAATCAATAAAAAGTAATGGTTCTTTATCATGGTGTTACTTCTATACTTTCGGAGAAAGATCCGGCGGTAATTAATAAATCGATACTTAATTCGCGTTGTTTCGCTATTTCTTTGGCTAAACCTAATGCTGCACTGAAATAATCATTCTCACTGCTTAATCGGTCGTTGATGCTTAAAAGTCCTTGTTCGTATTGCTTCACCGATCTTTCTAAGTTTTGTGTAGCAATTCGTAGACGTTGTTTAGCAATGCTAATCATGTCATTCTGTGTTTGCCAATCGCTTTTTTGCTTTGCTAGCAATAGGTTTAATTTATCTTCGCTGTCTTTTCGCTTATCAACCAATAACTCTTTGTCTAGTTTGGTTTCGTCTATTCGATGTTTCCTCTGCATCCCTTCAAAAACCTCCCATTTTAGGCCAACGCCTATTACCCAATTAGGCCATAGCTCTAATTTATCTAGCTTACCGCTAAAATTATTATCGGTAATTGGCATGGATTTGAGTGTGAGTTCGTTATCGAACAGTCTGGCATATTGCAATCCACCAAATGCTGCCACTTGTGGTAGAATACTATTCTTTTCACGTGCAACATTTAATTCTTGTGCCTCGATGAAAAGATCTAAGGCTTGTAACTCTTTTTTATTGTGTATCGCAAGTTCATCGGTGTTTAACAATGGGATTATATCAAAATAGTGCTCCATGCTTTTAATTCTATCTGTGTCAAAGCCTGTTAGGTAGCGAAGTTGCTCGATTAATACATTTCGAGTGCCTTCTGCTTCTTTTCTCTTAGCTTCTAATTCTAAACTCGCTAGTGTTATTTTGTCTCTATCAAATGGAATAGCTAAGCCAGCTTCTATAGCTTTGTTTACTCTATTTTTCTCAGAATCCAATCTTTTTTGTGATTCGATAAGTAAGGTGTCTACTTGTTTTAAAACTTGAAGGTTATCTAAAGCTATTAATACTTCACGGGCAACAGTTTCGCTAGCAGCATCTAGAAGTAAGTTTTCTGCTTTTGCTTTGGTTTCTAATGCTTGTTTTGCTTTTGGAATTTGTAAACCACTAAATAAGACTGATTTTGCCATTAATCCTCCACCAAGTACATTGCCTTTCATGGAAGCTGCTTGCGAACCATCAAATAATTGTATTGGAAGAATAGGTAGGTTTACCGGGGCTAAGTCTAAAACTCCATCATTTTTAAAATGAGCAATACCACCGGTGGCGGTTAAAGTGGGAATGTATTTATGTTGGATTTTTTTGGCTTCTAACTCTGTTTTAGCAACTGCATGCTCTTTTTCTTTTAGGTCATAGCTACGCTCTTCTGTTGCTATAAGTGCCTGCTTTACGTCTGCAGTTACTTTTATTTGAGCATGAACCTGCATTTGTAATACCATAGCAATAAAGCAAATAGGGAAGATTATTTTTATTTTCATCGAATTTACTGCAGGTTTAATATTATACGTTATAAAATATTTACGCATTAAAGATAAAAATACCTCTTAGAATTCCAAGAGATGATTAACTTATAGTTATGTTAATTGAAAGAGTATTTATAATATTATTATGCATTGCATAATGATATTCTTATAGAGATGCGTTTATTTTGTCGATATATTCAAGTATAGCTTCTCGCCCAGAGTGAAGTGTAGAGGAGGTGATAAAATGTGTTGGTAGTTCTTCCCAGGTTTCGCTGAGTACATCTAAATAGTGTGCTATGTTCTTTTCTAACGCCTTCGGTTTTAGCTTATCTGCTTTAGTGAAAACTAAAGAAAAGGGGATGCCATTACTACCCATCCAGTGAATGAATTCCAAATCTATGGGCTGAGGTTTATGTCTGGAATCTACCAGCACAAAGGCCATTACTAACTGCTCTCTTTGGGCAAAATAATCGGTTATAAACCTTTGGAAGGTTCGTTTTTGCTTTTTAGAAACCTTTGCATATCCATAACCAGGAAGGTCTACTAAAAACCAATTATCATTAACTTTAAAATGGTTTATTAGCTGTGTTTTTCCAGGGCGTCCAGAAGTTTTAGCTAAACTTTTGCGTTGTAATAAACTATTTATCAGCGAAGACTTCCCTACATTAGAACGTCCGATAAAGGCATACTCCGGTAAGTTTTCCTTCGGACATTTACTAACGTCGCTATTGCTAATGACGAATTCTGCTGATTTTATCTGCATGTATTAAAACTTCCTTTTTTGTAGCCACTTGAATAATAGCCTATTGAATTCATCTGGGTGCTCCATCATCGCTGCATGCCCACATTTATCTATCCAATACAAATCTGAGTCTGGAAGTAATTCATGAAACTCTTTGGCCACTTTTGGTGGGGTTACTACATCGTTCTTTCCCCAAATAATACATGTAGGGGTGTGCATGTTTGGCAAATCTTTTGCCATGTTGTGACGTATAGCACTTTTAGCAATGGCTAAGGTTCGAATTAACTTGGAACGATCGTTAACTGTTGCAAAGACATCGTCAACAATTTCTTTTGTAGCTACGGCAGGGTCGTAGAATACCTCTTCTGCTTTATTCTTAATATACTCGTAGTTATTGCGTTTTGGATAAGAATCACCCATTGCGCTTTCATACAGGCCAGAACTGCCTGTAATAACAAGGCCCTTTACGAGCTGTGGATGTAATCTGGTGCAAAGTAAGCCAATATGACCTCCTAAGGAATTACCCAATAAAATCACTTCCTTCTCATCAAACCCCATTTGCTTAATGAAGTCAGCGACATAGTTTGCATACGTTTTTACATTGGTTTTTATTAGAGAAAGGGAGTATAGTGGCAATTCTGGAATTATTACTCGGTATCCGTTTTTTGGAAAAAACTCACATACGCTGTCAAAATTACTCAATCCCCCCATTAGTCCGTGTAAGACTATAATCGGAGTGCCTTCTCCTTGGTCTAAATAGGAAAACTTTCCGTTTTTCTTTAATTGATGTGCCATATAAGTAAATTGCTATATCAAAGCAAAAGTACATAAATTTATTTCATAGTATCTAAAATCCTAAAGGATTCTTGTTTAGCCCTTCTTTTAAACCACATGTTTCACCATGCTATTTTCTGTGATTTTACAGCAAAAATTTCAATGCTTTTTGGTGAGTTTCCAATCTTGATTTAAAGTTCTTATAAAAACTTTAACACACTAGAGTATCATGTAGTTACCCACTTAAAAACAGCTTAAATACAGTATGTTTGGGCGGTCTAAATAATTCTTTTTTTCAAATGTGGTTTAAAGTGGTAAAATGTGGTAAAAGTTATATATATTTGAATTTACATTTAGTGTAAATCATCCAAATGATCCATTTAATAGGCACATATTCCTGTAAAGCAGACGCCAAAGGGCGTGTGAAGTTGCCGGTAGGGCTTAAGAGACAGCTCGATCCGGTGGCCGAAGAGGGGTTTGTGTTGAAGCGATCTGTTTTTCAGCCTTGTCTAGAGTTATATCCTATGACAAAGTGGAAGGAAGTGATGAAGGAAATGGCTGGGCTTAGTCGATTTGTACAAAAAAACAATGATTTCATTCGTCGTTTTAATGCTGGTGTGCGTGTTTTGGAAATGGACAGTGCAGGCAGGTTATTAATTCCAAAAGACTTAGCAGAATTTGCAGGGATATCTCGTGAATTAGTGTTGTCCTCTTCAATCGACATAATTGAGATTTGGGATGAGGCTAAATACGAGGAGGTGATAGATGCATCGGCCGATGATTTTGCGGCTTTGGCTGAGGAAGTAATGGGAGGTATAAACGATTAAAAAGGAAATGGAATATCATAAACCAGTTTTGTTGGAGGAAAGCGTGGACGGCTTAAACATTAAACCTGATGGCGTTTATGTAGATGTGACCTTCGGTGGTGGAGGGCATTCTAGGGAGATTCTGTCTCGATTAGGCCCTGAGGGTAGGTTAATAGCTTTTGATCAGGATGAGGATGCGCTTCAGAATAAAATTAACGATGATCGATTTCTGTTGCTAAATCAAAACTTCCGCTATTTACGCCGGTTTCTACGATTTCACGGGCATACAGAAGTTGACGGTATTCTTGCTGATTTAGGCGTGTCATCTCATCAGTTTGATGAAGCTAGTAGAGGTTTCTCTATACGATTTGATGGAAAACTCGATATGCGAATGGATACTTCTAGGAGTTTATCGGCCTATGAGGTGGTTAATACTTACGAAGAAAAGCAGTTAGCCTCTATATTTAGGCTTTACGGTGAGTTGCGTCAGGCGCCTGCAATGGCTAGAACCATTGTGAGTAAAAGAAAAGAGTCGCCAATCGAGACCACCGAGCAGTTGAAAGATGTCTTACAGAGGTTTTTACCGCCTCATAGGAAGAATAAAATTTTAGCACAGTTATATCAAGCTATCCGAATTGAAGTGAATGAGGAGTTAGAAGTGTTAAAAGCTTTTTTAATGCAGACTACACAGGTGCTGTGTAAAGGTGGGAGGTTGAGTGTGATTTCGTATCACTCTTTAGAAGATAGATTGGTGAAGCGCTATATGCGAGATGGCTTATTTGAGGGCCAACCAGAAAGAGATATTTATGGGAGAGTAGACGTTCCTTTTAAACGAGTAGGTAGGTTTATAACCCCTAGTAAAGAGGAGATAAAAGAAAATAACCGTGCTAGAAGTGCGATTTTAAGAATAGCAGAAAAATTATAAGAACTATGGGGAAGGGATTTTTTGATTTGATTCGTGGACAGTTCTTAATGAACGAAACAGCATCTAAGAACTGGTTGTTTATTGCTTATTTATCTGGACTGGCATTGGTAATGATATCGGTTTCGCATAGGACAGATGAAAAGGTGCATGAAATTTCGGAGAAAAGCACCGAGCTTAAGGAAATTAAAAGCAGGTACGTAGACGTGCGTATGCAGCGTATGCAATTACAATTGGAAAGTGAGATTATTGGGAGAATGGAGGTGCGTGGATTAGTGCCATCTAACACCCCGCCAACGAAAATAGTAATAGAGGAAGATTAACATATTTAATAGTAAAAATGTCAAGCACCAATAAACAAATAGAGCGTAGGATATACCTTATTAGCGGCGTGTTATTGCTGGTAATACTAGGTGTGGTGGTGCGTATGATAGATTTACAGTTTTTCAAAGCAGCCGAGATAAAGGAAAGGGCTTCTTATAAGGTTACCGATATTTTTACCATAGAAGCTAGTAGAGGAAATATATATGACGACCATGGGAGTCTATTGGCAACCTCTGTTCCTAAGTACGATGTATATTTTGATCCTGTTGCTGTAAATGAACAAATATTTGCTTCGGAGATAGTAGATCTATCGAAAAGCTTAAGCGGCCTTTTAGGTCGTTCTGCTACTTATTATCAGAATCTTTTTCGACAAGCACGAGCAAACGGCAAACGTTATGTAAGTGTAACTAAGAATCTAGGGTACTCACAGTATATGGAACTGCGCAGTTTCCCTATTTTTAAATATGGAAGGTTCCGAGGTGGGATTATCGTAGAAGAATATAAAGAGCGCGAATACCCTATGAAAGGAATTGCCGAGCGCAGTATTGGTCATGAACGACGAGATAAAAAGGGTGTATACGAGGTAGGTTTAGAGGGTGCGTTCGACACTGAATTGCGTGGAATGGAAGGGAAGAGATTGCGACAGCGTATTTCCAAAAATCAATGGAAACCTATATACGATGAAAACGAAGTAGAGCCAAGAGACGGCTACGATTTGTACGCAACCATCGATATGAATATCCAGGACATTGCGCATCATGCTTTGCTTCTTCAATTAGAGCGATTCCAAGCCGATCACGGTACGGTAATAGTGATGGAGGTTAAAACAGGAGCTGTAAAAGCAATCTCTAATTTAGGTAAAACTAAGAATGGAAAGTATTATGAGCGATTGAATTATGCTATTAACGAGGCGCATGAACCTGGATCCACCTTTAAAACTATTGCATTATTAGCGGCATTGGCCGATAAGAAAATAGATACTAGTACGGTAGTAGATACAAAGCAAGGAAAAGAAAGATTTTATGGACGCACCATATCAGATTCTAGACGTGGTGGTCATGGTGAAATTTCAGCAGCACGGGCATTAGAGGTTTCTTCAAACATTGGATTAGCAAAGCTTATAGATGAAAGTTATAAGGACAATCCAGAAGAGTTTATTGAACGATTAAAGTCTTGGGGAATTCATGAACCTATTGGTTTGTCGATTAAAGGCGAAGGGAAACCTTTTATTCCTGAGCCAGGAGGTAGTCAATGGAGTAGGAATGCATTGCCTTCAATGTCGTATGGGTATAACTTAAGGATGACTCCTTTACAGCAGCTTATGGTATATAATGCTATCGCGAATGATGGAGTAATGGTAAAACCTAGGTTTGTAAACGAAATTCGATCACGAAATAAGCAAATAAAAGAATTTAAGACCGAAGTGGTGCACAAACAAATAGCACCGGAAGAGACAATAAAGCAAATGCAAGAAATGCTTAAGAATGCAGTTAAGCGAGGAACTGGAAGTTCACTATACTCGCCATATTTCTCTATTGCAGGAAAAACAGGAACTGCTCAAGCGGAATATTGGATGGATGATTGGGCTTCTAATAGACGTTATATTTCTTCGTTTGCGGGCTATTTTCCAGCAGAAAATCCAAAGTACTCTTGTATTGTGGTAATTCACAAACCTAGAACCGATATAGGGTATTATGGAGGTATGGTAACTGGAGATGTGTTTAAACGAATAGCACAGAAAATAACGACCAATGAACCCCAACTAGCTAAAGTGTCTAAGTTGGATTCCTTGACAAGCGAAGTAGCAGTTAAATATCGTAAGTACGATGAGTTAATAGAAGAGTATAGTACGGTAGTTCCAGAAGTAATTGGCATGGAAGCTATGGATGCTGTGTCGCTATTAGAAAACTTAGGACTTAAAGTAGAATTGAAAGGTCGCGGCGTAGTGCGATCGCAATCTATTAGAAAAGGTCAAGAACTGAAAAATGGACAAACCATAATATTGAATTTATCTTGAAGCTAATTAAAGACATATTATATAAGGTAGCAATTGAAAAAGTTATTGGTAGCACCGATGTGGTTATTAATGAACTCGTTTTCGATTCTAGAAAGGCGGGTTTAAACGATATTTACGTAGCCATTCGAGGAGCTAAGGCAGACGGACATGATTATATAGAGCAGGCGGCCTATGCTGGTGCGTTGATGATAGTTTGCGAGGAGATGCCAGAGAATATAATCAATGGAATTACCTATGTCCAAGTGAAAGATACCAAGAAAGCACTAGCTATTATAGCAGCAAATTACTATGACAATCCATCGCGAAAGCTACAATTAGTTGGTGTTACGGGTACAAATGGTAAAACCACAGTTTCTACATTATTATATCAGTTGTATTTATATGCAGGATATAAAGTAGGGCTTATTTCTACTATCGATATCAAGATAAATGAAACATCCTATCCAACGGAACTAACTACGCCCGACCCCATTATTATTAATAAGTATCTAGCGGATATGGTGAGCGAAGGGGTACAATATTGTTTTATGGAAGTAAGCTCACATGGTATAGCGCAGAAGCGTGTAGCAGGATTAGAATTTGCTGGAGGTGTGTTTACCAACCTATCACACGATCACTTAGATTACCATGAGACATTTGCAGCGTATAGAGATACTAAAAAGGAGTTTTTTGATTCCCTTTCTGATAATGCATTTGCCCTTACCAATCTAGATGATAAGAATGGTGGCTTTATGTTGCAAAATACAAAAGCCATTAAGCACACCTATGCGTTGAAGCGAGATGCAGAGTTTAAAGCAAAGATTTTAGAGAATCATTTCGAAGGACTACAGCTTCGAATCGATGATAATGAAGTTTGGTCTAAGCTAGTAGGAAGTTTTAATGCCTATAACTTGTTAGCTATATATGCAACGACAATTTTATTGGATATGGATAAAATTGAAGCGTTAAAAAATATAAGCGTATTAAAAAGTGTGGAAGGTAGATTCCAATATCATGTAAGTGAAAAGAACTGCGTTGTAATTGTAGATTATGCACATACCCCTGATGCACTGGAAAATGTTTTACATACTATAGCCGATATACGAACAGGAAATGAAACGGTGTTCACCGTGGTAGGCTGTGGTGGAGATAGAGATCCTACAAAACGACCGTTGATGGCTAAGATTGCTGCGAAAAATAGCAATAAAGTTATTCTTACAAGTGATAATCCACGAACGGAAGATCCAGCTTTGATTATTGAGCAAATGGAAGAAGGAGTACCTGCAGAAATGTATGCAAAGGTAACAAGCAATGTAGATAGAAAACAAGCGATAAAAAATGCCTTGCAAATGGCAAAGCCAAAAGATATTATTTTGATTGCTGGCAAAGGGCATGAGAAGTATCAAGAAATTAATGGGAAGAAAAATCCATTTGATGATATGGCGATAGCAAAAGAACTGATAACCTTATTAAACAAGTAGACTATGTTATATTACTTGCTTGAGTTTTTAGATAATAACTACGACTTACCTGGGTCAGGATTATATCAATACCTGAGCTTTAGGGCGTCGCTTGCTGTTATCTTATCCTTGTTTATCGCAATTTTTTATGGAAAACGCATCATAAACTATTTAAAGAAGAAGCAAATAGGCGAAACGGTTCGAGAATTAGGTTTAGAAGGACAAGACGAAAAAGCAGGTACACCAACAATGGGTGGTATTATTATAATAATCGCTACGCTTATTCCTGTTTTACTCTTTGCGAGACTCGATAATATCTATGTCATCATGCTGATTGTAACCACGATTTGGATGGGAATTATTGGCTTTATTGACGATTACATAAAAAAGTTTAGAAATGATAAAGACGGTCTTCCTGGAAAGTTTAAGGTAGTAGGCCAAGTAGGGTTGGGATTAATTATAGGAGCTACCATGTATTTCCACCCCGATGTAACGGTAAGAGAGAATCTACATGCAGATACTACAAATCCTGTTGTGCTGGAGGAAATGGTGTCAAAAAGATCGGATATAAAAGCATTGAAAACTACGATTCCCTTTGTAAAGAAGAATGAGTTTAACTACGAGGTACTTGTAAGTTGGTTAGGAGAAGGAGCAAAAAAATATGCATGGGTTGTATTCATTCCTATTGTTATATTCATAATTACAGCCGTTTCCAATGGAGCTAACTTAACCGATGGAATCGATGGTTTAGCTGCAGGAAGTTCCGCTATTATAGGAGCAACATTAGCATTGTTCGCTTGGGTGTCTGGGAATATTATTTTCTCGGACTATCTGAATATAATGTACATCCCCAATATGGGAGAGATGGTGATTTTTATAATGGCTTTTGTAGGAGCGCTTATTGGTTTCTTATGGTATAATACCTATCCGGCACAGGTTTTTATGGGCGACACAGGAAGTTTGACTATAGGTGGAATAATTGCTGTAATTGCTATTGCAGTGAGAAAAGAACTATTAATTCCTTTGCTATGCGGGATTTTCCTGGCAGAAAATTTATCTGTGGTATTGCAAGTTAGTTGGTTTAAATATACCAGAAAAAAATATGGCGAGGGACGTCGCATTTTTAGGATGTCGCCTTTACATCATCACTATCAAATAAAAGGATTTCACGAAAGTAAAATCGTTACACGATTTTGGATAGTAGGAATTATCCTAGCTGTATTAACTATTGTAACCTTAAAAATCCGATAATATGGAGAAGCTGATAGTTTTAGGAGCGGGAGAGAGTGGTGTGGGAGCTGCACTACTTGGTAATGATAAAGGATGGGATGTTTTTGTATCCGATGTAGGGGAGATTAATTCGGTATATAAAGCCATGTTAGATGCAGAAGGTATAGTGTGGGAAGAAAACAATCATACCTTGTCCGAAATCCTAAAAGCTGATTTGGTAATAAAAAGTCCTGGTATACCAAATACTGTTAAGGTAGTTAAGGCGGTAAAAGAAGCAGGTATAAAGATTATAGATGAGGTGGAGTTTGCGTTTCGATACACAAATAAACCTATTATAGCTGTAACTGGAAGCAATGGTAAAACAACAACCGCCAACCTATTGTCCTACATCTTAAAACAAGCAGGTTTAGAGATAGGGCTAGGCGGAAACATAGGCACAAGCCTATCGTCACTAGTAAGAAAAAATAATTATGAAAGCTATGTAGTCGAACTCAGTAGCTTTCAGCTAGAAGGAATAGAAACCTTCAAGCCACATATTGTGATATTCACCAATTTGTCTAAAGATCATTTAGATAGATATGAATATGATTATGACCGATATATCAAGGCAAAGTTTAGGGTTGCGTTAAACCAAACCGAAGACGATTTTTTCTTATACGATGCCGATGATAAAGACATAGCTCGTTGGCTTTCTAAAGTAGAAATCAAAGCGCAAAAAATTCCATTTTCCGCAAAGAATATTTTAGAACAAGGGGCTAGTATTGATGAAGAGAATTTGAGGATAAATTGGAAAGAAAATCATTTTGCTATGCCAGTAACAGAAGTAAAAGTTCAAGGAAAGCATAATTTAAAAAATGCCATGGCAGCATCGACTGCGGCAAAATTACTGCAAATCCGCAAGAAAACCATCCGTGAAAGCTTACAGGGTTTTCAAGGAGTAGAACATCGTTTAGAACCTGTTGCCAGAATTGATAAGGTGCAATATATAAACGATAGCAAAGCAACCAATGTAAATGCTGCTTATTATGCATTGGACAGTGTGAAAACACCTATTGTTTGGATTGTAGGAGGGGAAGATAAAGGGAACGATTACAACGACTTAATGGCGTTGGTTAATCAAAAAGTAAAGGCGGTAATAGCTTTAGGCATAAACAATGCAAAAATCAGAAAAGCATTTAGAAAATATGTAAAACATTTTTGCGAAGTGCAGTCTATGTATGAAGCGGTAAACAAAGCGCACGAATGGGCAATTGCAGGCGATACAGTACTGCTTTCGCCGGCATGCGCGAGTTTTGATTTGTTTAAGAACTATGAAGATAGAGGAAATCAATTTAAACAGGAAGTCAAAAGAATAGAAAGTAAAAAGCAATAATCATTAAACCAATGCAGAAAATATTTAAACATATTCAAGGCGATAAAACCATATGGGTCATCATAGGGGTGTTGAGTATTTTCTCCTTTATGCCTATATACTCTGCAAGTAGCAATCTGGTCTACACAGTAGGGGGAAGCACGTTTGGCTATATGTTTAAACATTTTGTACACTTGTTTTTAGGCTTAGCAATCCTTTATGGAGTACATAAAGTCCCATATAGATTTTTTAAGGGATTGTCTATGTTGGTTTTGCCAATTTCTATTCTTTTACTCTTTATTACTTTAACTTCTGGGACGGTTATTCAAGGAGCAAATGCTAGTAGATGGATACGTATTCCATTGGTTGGTACGTTTCAGCCATCGGCATTAGCTTCTGTAGCGTTATATGTTTATGTAGCACAATATATGGCTAGAATAAAAGATAGGGATATAACATTTAAAGAAACAATATTACCATTATGGTTACCAGTACTAGCAGTAGTAGGGTTAGTGCTTCCAGCAAACTTCTCTACTGCAGCACTTATATTCTTGATGGTACTTATAATTACTTTTATAGGAGGGTATCCAATAAAGTATTTATTGTCCATTATTGGTGCTGGAATTGTGATTTTAGGAGTTTTTATACTTACAGCTAAGGCTTTTCCTGGAGCTTTTCCACATCGTGTAGACACGTGGATAAGTCGAGTGGACAGTTTTACTAAAAGCGAGGTTTCAGCTGATGATAATTACCAAGTGAACTTAGCTCAACAAGCTATAGTGTCGGGTGGAATAATTGGGTTGGGACCAGGCAAAAGTGTGCAGAAAAACTTCTTGCCACAATCTACATCGGACTTTATATTTGCAATTATAATTGAAGAGTTTGGCTTGATAGGAGGCTTAGTTGTCATTTTGGTCTATTCCATGCTCTTATTGCGATTTATGATTATTGCCAGAAAAGCACCAAGTACATTTGGTGTATTGTTGGTAGTAGGTGTCGGACTTCCCATTATTATACAAGCTTTAGTAAATATGGCAGTGGCCGTACAGTTGTTTCCGGTTACTGGACAAACTCTACCCCTTATAAGCAGCGGGGGAAGTTCCATATGGATGGTTTGCTTGGCATTGGGAATGATATTAAGCGTAAGTGCAGCGAAGGAAGAAAAACCAGAAGAGGAAGAATTAATTGAAGAGCAAAATCCATTAGATATATTAAGTGAAACCATATAAAGTAATCATATCAGGCGGAGGAACCGGGGGGCATATTTACCCGGCAATTGCTATTGCAGATGAATTAAAATCTCGCAACGAGCAAACCGACATCCTATTTGTAGGTGCCGAAGACCGAATGGAAATGCAAAAAGTGCCAGAAGCAGGCTATCCTATAAAAGGGCTGTGGATTGCTGGGTTACAACGAAAATTAAGCATAGATAATCTAATGTTGCCGTTTAAACTACTAAAGAGTTTTAGCGATTGCAAAAGGATTTTAAAAGAGTTTAAACCAGATGTGGTAATAGGTACAGGTGGTTATGCGAGTGCACCATTGGTTAGAGTAGCGTCTAAAAGAGGTATTCCATGTGTAATTCAAGAGCAGAATAGTTACGCAGGGATTACAAATAAATTACTAAGTAAAAGAGCAGATAAAATCTGTGTTGCTTTTGATGGAATGGAAAAGTTTTTTCCGGAGTCCAAACTTATACATACTGGAAATCCAGTGCGAAAGGATATTATATCTATCAATACAAATCAAACGAAAGCCAAAGAGAGTTTTGGGTTAAAATCAGATAAAAAAACTTTGTTGATCCTTGGTGGAAGTTTAGGTGCAAAGAAGATTAATGAATTAGTAAAGGATAATTTAGATTTATTCGAGGAGCTGGGATTACAAGTTTTGTGGCAATGTGGTGCGTATTATATAGATACGTATAAGGGTCTGGAAAATGATGAGGTAAAAGTAACGGCATATATCTCTAATATGGCGATTGCTTATGCGGCAGCCGATGTTATTATTTCAAGAGCAGGCGCTTTAGCCATAGCAGAATTGTGTTTGGTTGGAAAGCCTAGCGTGTTTATTCCATCGCCAAATGTAGCCGAGGACCATCAAACAAAAAACGCACAAGCAATTGTGAATCATGATGCAGCTATGCTTGTTAAAGAACAAGAAATAGATAGTACATTTGTAAGTCGCTTTACAAGGTTGATGCAGAGTGATGAAAAGCAGAAGTTATTTTCAAATAATATAAAGAAGTTAGCCAAACCAAATGCTACAGAAGAAATTGTAGATGTAGTAGAAAAATTAATATCCGCATAATGTATAGAGAGTATTCAAAATATTATTTTGTTGGGATTGGGGGCATCGGAATGAGCGCCCTAGCTCGTTATGTGGTTATGCAAGGTAAAAAGGTTTATGGCTATGACGCAGTAGAAACCGATTTAACAATAAAGCTTAAGGAAGAAGGGGTGGAAGTTTTTTATAGTGATATGGTGGAAGACTTGCCTGAATTAAAAAGAACAGATACCCTGGTGGTTTATACACCAGCTATAAGCGAAAGAAACAGGCTGTTGACTCACTTTAAAAACAGGGGGTTTACTTGTATAAAGAGAGCTGCTTTTTTGGGTTTTATAACCAAACCTACGGTTTGCTTGGCAGTAGCTGGGACACATGGAAAAACCACTACAGCAAGTATATTAGCGCATTTGCTGATAGATTCAGGAAAATCGGTATCGGCGTTTCTAGGTGGAATAGCCGAAAACTATCAGTCGAATTTCATTTTTAGAGGTTCTGAAATGACGGTGGTAGAAGCAGACGAATACGATAGATCGTTCTTACAATTATCGCCAAGTATTGCTTGTATTAATAATACCGATGCCGATCACTTGGATGTGTATGAATCCCCAGAAGCACTGCAGGAGGCTTTTGAAGACTTTGCGAACTTGCTTCCAAACAGAAAGGATTTAGTACATCCGTCCAATTTAGAATTTGGTGGAACTAAGATAGCTATAGAATCTGCAGCAGACTATTACGCACAGAATATTAGAGTCGAAGATGGGGAGTATGTTTTTGACTTCCATACACCAGATAGAGTTATATCTGGATTTAAATTCGGTATGCCAGGAAATCATAACTTGATGAATGCGATTACCGCTTTGACTATGGCGCTTAAGGCTGGAGTGTCGGAAGAGTCTCTATTACACGCATTACCAAGGTTTGAGGGAGTAGATAGAAGATATTCTATTCGCTATAGATCGGAGAAGAAAGTTATTATAGAGGATTATGCACATCATCCTACAGAATTGCGAGCTTTATATGATGCAGCAAAAACCATGTACAAAAAAGAGAAAATCGCATTGGTTTTTCAGCCGCACCTATATTCCAGAACACGAGATTTTGGAGAAGCATTCGCAGAAAGTTTATCCTTATTTGATGAAGTAATTCTCTTGGATATTTATCCAGCTAGAGAAGCACCTATCGAGGGGATTAGCTCACAATGGATTTTGGATCAAATGAATATTGACAATAAAAAGTTAGTGACTAAAAAAGCTTTGTTCGATGAGATTAAAAACAGCACTGCCAAAGTTGTTCTGATGGCAGGTGCGGGTGATATAACCAAAGAAGTTCAGAGCATAGTAAAACGTATGGAAAATGAAAAGTAAATGGCACATACTTCGTATTTTCCTGATGTTAATATTAGCAGGCTCCTTGTTTAGTTTTAGTAATAAACGAAATCAAGAAAGGAAGTTAACCGATGTATTGGTATTGTTTACCAATCCTAAACAGCCTTTTATCCCTATGCAAACGATACAGGGTTTGCTGACTAATAACGCAGATACCTTGGATTTTTATATAGGAGATATAAAAATAAAAGAGCTAGAAGAAAAAATATTAGAACATCCTATGGTTGCAAATGCCGAAGTATATATGTCGATAGACGGTATTTTGGGGGCAGAGATAACGCAACGTACACCAGTAGGAAGATGTATAAATAAGGATGGTGTGATGTATATTGATGAATTAGGTGATTTTATGCCGCTTTCTACCAACCATAGTGCTCGTGTACCATTGGTCTATGGAGTTAGAGATAGCTTGACTCGTGTAGATATCATGCCACTGCTCTTAGCAATACGTGAGGATGAGTACATGAAGCAAAGCGTAGTTAGTGTGGTGCATAATAAGCCAGATGACATTCGTTTAGAGTTACGTCAAAAAAAACTCGATGTTATTATAGGAAGTCCTGAAAACTTGGAATATAAGTTTAGAAAATTGAAAGGATTTATAAAGTATACACAAGACAATAATACAATAGAAGATTATAAAGTAATCGACTTGAAATTTAACAATCAGGTCGTAGCTACAAAAAAATAAGAAATGGAAAACGATAAAATTGCTGTAGGGTTAGATATAGGAACTACCAAAATCGTAGCAATGGTAGGGAAGTTAAATGAGTATGGGAAACTGGAAGTGCTCGGAATTGGAAAAGCAAAAAGCTTAGGAGTACATCGCGGGGTGGTAAATAATATTACCCAGACCATTCAGTCTATACAACAAGCAATTCAAGAAGCTGAAGCAGCTTCGGGAATTGAAATAAATGATGTTATGGTAGGTATAGCTGGCCAACATATTCGAAGCTTACAACACAGTGATTACATAACCCGTACCGATAGCGAGGAGGTTATCAATGAAGAGGATATTGAGTCTTTATGTAATCAAGTACTCAAGTTGGTGATGTTGCCAGGCGAGGAAATCATTCATGTTCTTCCGCAAGAGTTTAAGGTGGATGGGCAAGGTGAGGTGTCGGAACCTATAGGAATGTACGGTGGCCGTTTGGAAGCGAATTTTCATGTTGTAGTAGGACAAGTAGCATCTATACGAAACGTAGGTCGCTGTGTTAAAAATGCAGGATTAAACTTAAGCTCTATTACTTTAGAGCCTTTAGCATCTGCGCAATCTGTTTTGAGTAAAGAAGAAAAAGAAGCAGGAGTTGTACTACTAGATATTGGAGGTGGAACTACAGACTTAGCAATTTTTAAAGATGGAATAATTCGTCATACCGCTGTAATCCCTTTCGGAGGTAATATGATTACAGAGGATATAAAAGAAGGTTGTGCTATTATTGAGAAGCAAGCAGAGCTTCTTAAAATCCGATTTGGATCGGCTTGGCCTGGTGAAAATAAAGACAACGAAATAGTATCTATTCCAGGGTTAAGAGGACGTGAGCCAAAGGAAATTACACTAAAAAACCTTTCCAAAATTATCCATGCACGTTTAACAGAAATAATAGAGTTGGTTTATTTGGAAATAAAAAACTATGGTCACGAGGAGCAAAAGAAAAAGCTTATTGCTGGAATAGTTATAACCGGTGGCGGTGCACAATTACGCCATTTAAAACAATTGGTAGAGTACATAACCGGAATGGATACTAGAATAGGTTATCCTAACGAGCATATGGCTGGCAACAGTAGCGAGGAAGTAACTAGTCCAGCTTTTGCAACTGTAGCAGGATTGGTTATGCATGGAATAAGAACCGCTCAAAAAGAAAAAGAAGAAGCCCTTGAAAGAGAAGAGGAGGAAGCTCTAGAAGCAGAACAAGAAGAGGTTCCAGCTATAGAAGAAGAGCAGACGATAGAAGATAGTAATGAAAAGGAAGTGATAGAGGAGAAGAAAAAAGAACAAAGCTCTGGGTCGATATTCGAGCGTTTTTTCGATCGATTCATGGAGTTTTTAGATAGAGCAGAATAAATTATAGAATATTATTAAAAATCAATATATATATGGACACCACAGATTTAAACAAGATTTCGTTCGACATGCCGAAAAATCAGTCGAACGTTATTAAAGTAATCGGCGTAGGTGGCGGTGGCGGTAATGCCATTAACCACATGTTTAGTCAAGGCATTAAAGGCGTAGACTTTGTGATTTGTAATACCGACTCACAAGCATTGGAAAACAGCCCAGTGCCAACACGTATTCAACTAGGAGTTTCTTTAACCGAGGGGCTTGGTGCAGGAGCCAATCCAACGATAGGTGAGGAAGCAGCATTAGAGAGTATGGAGGATATAAAAGCCATGCTAGATACCAATACGAAAATGGTTTTTATCACCGCTGGAATGGGAGGTGGAACCGGAACAGGTGCAGCACCAATCATCGCAAAGATGGCAAAAGAGCTCGATATTTTAACGGTAGGTATTGTTACTAGCCCTTTTCAATTTGAAGGTAAACAGCGAAACGAGCAAGCACAAGAAGGAATAGAAAAATTACGTGCTAGTGTAGATTCCCTGATTGTTATTAACAACAATAAATTACGTGAAGTTTACGGAAATTTAGGATTTAAAGCAGGTTTCTCTAAAGCCGATGAGGTATTATCTACAGCAGCAAGAGGAATAGCAGAAGTAATTACGCATCACTATACACAAAACATTGACTTGCGCGATGCAAAAACAGTATTGTCTGATAGTGGTACGGCAATAATGGGTAGTGCAAGTGCCTCTGGATCCAATCGTGCTCATGAAGCTATAAGTAAAGCACTAGATTCCCCATTGTTAAATGACAATAAAATTAAAGGATCGAAAAACGTATTGTTGTTAATTGTATCTGGAGCACAGGAGATAACCATTGATGAAATTGGTGAAATCAATGATTATATTCAAGCTGAAGCTGGACACAGTGCCAACATTATTATGGGAGTTGGTGAAGATGAATCCAAAGAAGATGCTATTACTATTACGGTAATTGCAACAGGGTTTGATGTAGAACAACAAAATCAAATTTCGAACACCGAAAACAAGAAAATTATCCACACTCTAGAAGAGGAACAAAAAGCAGTTCAGGAGCTTTCGCCTAAATCAGGGATGTCTGCTGTAGATTTGCCTTTAACTAGAAAACCGAAAAAAGAAAACACCAATCAGCCTATACGACATACATTATTTGATCAAGTAGAAAAGCCGAAACCAAGGTTTTTGGGTTATGTAGAGCTTACCGAAGAAATTAAAAATACGGAGGTAAACTATGAGGAAGTAGCCCCAAAAGGTACTGAAGATACCAATCCAACAAGCTTAGAAGACTTAGATGTGGATGACTTTATTATTGTAACACCAGAGCAAACACAAGAATCATCAGAGCCTGTAACAACCAATTCAAATGATGAGGAAGATGAGGGGAACGATGATATATTGATGTTTGATTTGGAAGCTCCAAAGACTTCGCAAGATAGTTCTACCTCAAAAAATATTGGGATATCAACACAATCAAAACCGGAAGTAAAAGACTCTGGTATAAAGCGTTATACTTTAGAGGATAATGAAGAAAAAGACGAAAGTCCTCGTGCTACTTATGTAGAGGAAGAAGAAACCGATCGATTCCTACAGTTTAAGACAATGAAAAAACCTGTTGTCGAGCCACAGGAAAAGGAGGAGGAAGGTGAAATGGATCCGATGAACGCACCGATTTCCAAAGTGTTACGTGCCCGAACCGAGGAGCGTAAGCGAAGCTTAAAAGCCTTTAATTATAAATTTAGAGATAACGCTTCTAGAATCGACAAAATAGAAAGTGAGCCTGCTTATAAGCGTCAAGGTATAGAGCTAACCGAAAATGAGGAAACAGGCCTTTCTAGAACAAGTATTAACACCTCTGGTGAAGAAGACGATATAGAGCTGCGCTCGAACAATTCATTTTTACATGATAATGTAGATTAGCACTATACGTTTTTAAAGAGTATAATTTATAACATTTCGCTAACTTCCATTTTACCAATTATACAGTGGTGTCCAAAATCCGTATAATTAGGTTGTAAGAAGATGGAGTTGGCGAATTGTTTATTTAAAGAATAGGTGTAAAATAATTGGTTGTTTGTGTAGAAGGAATATGGATAAACATTTTATACGAGAATTAGCGAAGCACTTTAAATTTGGTTATATTTGCAACCTAAAATAATAATATTATGTCTATTCTAAAAGAAACTACGCAAGCGATGAAAGATGCCATGAGGGCCAAAGATGCAGATACTTTAGCTGCGCTTAGAGCTATTCGGGCAGCCATAACCAATGAGCAAATGGAATTGGGGGTGGAAGAGTTAGACGAAAAAGATTCTATTAAGGTTTTACAGCGCTTAGCTAAGCAACGTAAAGATAGTGCTGCTATTTATAAGGAACAAGACAGAACAGATTTGGTGGAAACTGAATTGGCTCAGCTAAAAGTCATAGAAAGCTATTTGCCAGAGCAACTTTCGGAAGAGGAGGTTAGAAAAATCGTTCAAGAAGTAATAGACGAAGTTGGAGCAGAAGGAATGAAAGATATGGGAAGAGTTATGGGCGCTGCCAACGAGCGTTTAGCTGGACAAGCCGATGGTAAAACCATTGCAAGTATAACAAAAAGTATTTTGGCATAAACCACTATACAAGGCCACGTAGTTCAATTGGATAGAATATCAGATTTCGGCTCTGAGGGTTGGGGGTTCGAGTCCTCCCGTGGTCAC
>DATGSX010000121.1:0-12759 GCA_035302145.1 Flavobacteriaceae bacterium
AATTTGATTTAAAAACTACGTTTATAAAATTACAGTTTTATTAGGAAACTTTTTGACTTAATACTTCTTATGTACGATACGCATATTGTACTTGCATTTTATCGTCATATTTATAAAATAAAACCTACGAAATCAGCGGGAAGCAAAACATATAAACGAAAAAGGTATAATGCGGATTAATGTAGAATAAAAGCAACTTTTTACACATTAATCAACACGAAGAATAGTTTATTACCTTATAATAGATAAAACCCCAGCGGGGTTTAATTAAGATAACCCCGTACAAGTAAAGCGCAGTGCGGGGTAAACAGCACATTGAAAACAGAACCCCAAAGCGGGTTCAACCATCCAGACTATATCCATGTTAAAGTATAGAATATAACTCAAATTATAAGATAGTTCAACCCCCGTTGGGGTTGGCCTATGGAAAGCGACTAATACCCCCGATTGCATCGGGGGTTATCAATGGTTAAACCCCGCTGGGGTTTTTATATGGAAACCTCAACAGTAATCAACTGATTCGAGACAGAGTCTCGATGAGTTCTATGATTAAAAAAGCCGCTCGAGTTTCGAACGGCTTTTAAATAACAATTATTCGGAATATTATTGCCAGTCAAACTGATAGGTTGCTCCTAACATAAACTGAATGTCTTGCATAGGATAGGCATACCACTTCTTATACGCCCCTCCTACTAAGTTATTGCCTTTAGCAAAGAAACTTAGTTGTGGCGTGAACTGATAAGAAACCTGCAGGTTGGCATCTACATAAGACTTTAGCTTTACTGTATTATACGTATCTGGCTCTAAAAAAGCTCCAGGGACAAATACTCGATCGTTCCTTTCACCTATAAAGAATATAGAGGCACGGGTATAGATTTTATCGGTTATCTTATAATTAGCAAAAACTCTTGCTTCTAGTTCTGGTAAATTCCAAGCTTCGTCTTCGTTACTAGTGCTATAATTATGGAAAGCAGCGTGTAGCCCCAATTGTAACTCATCAGAAACATCGGCTAAAACCTCACCTTCTATAGTCAAAGTATTTACTTTATCGTAAAGTACATTAAAAGAATGTGCTTTTTCATAACCTTTGTCGTAGATATCGCTTTGCTCATAATCATTTAAAGCAAAAAGAGCTTTATCTTTTTCTTCTCCATAACTAGCCTCAAATTTATAGCCTATTGCACTAGTGAATTTACCTTTTAACCCTCCGGCTATTTTATAGGTAGCACTTGTTGGTTTTATAAATAAAGTAGGTGAAATAAACGGATTATCCTCTTTTAGATTATAAAACGAATTATGATGTAATCCACCTGTAGCACTTCCATATAAAGTCATAAACTCATCGACAATTTTATAGGATGCATGTACATCTGGATATATTTTAAAGTTCGTTTCACTTGCTTCGGTATCGCTTAGTACATATCCTTTTGCTCCTAGTACAAAAGATAAATCTTCGTCCACATAAGTAAGGGATGGTGCTAGTCCTGCGTGAAAAAACCCATAATTGTTTCCTTTAGCATCGGATTGATATTGTTTTTTAAAACTACCGTTTAGGTAAGCGATATCGGTGCCGATTCGAATATCCATATCATTTATCGGAACGATAAACTCAGGCTTGGCTTGCATCCATATCTCTGAACTAGAATGTGAATCGGTAAGCATACGCAATTCTACATCGGCTTGTTTAAAGAAACTATCGCCCATCGCAATCGACCCGCCTAAATATCCACTAAAATAGGATTGGCTATTGTCATCAAACAAAGAAGTTGGATCGGATAAAACAGGTTTTGGCGTTGGCATTCCATACCAATTATACAATTGATGGTCTATACCACTACGAATTCCTGCATCCCAATTTCTTCCTTTAGTGGAATATTCTACATCTAAATTAGTTCGGTAAAACTTATCATCTATCTCCACACCTTTTATTCCTCCTTGGGATGAATTATGTGATAAAAAGATAGCTAAATCATTGTCATGTCCTACCTCAAAGCTTGAGAACAGCTCTGCATGGGCATTGGTATAATTTCCGAAGCCTAAACGGGCGTAGTTATTAAAGTATTTTGGCTTTCTAGCTCGTTTTAAATTTGCAGCACTTCCTTTCTGTGGTTGAAACGTAGATGCAACCGGAACTGAGAAAATGGTGTAATCTACCGTTTTCCTCTCAGCATCTTGTATGTCGGACACATCTGGCCGAAGGCTTTGTTTACTGGATTTCGAGATGCTTGGCTTATAAGACTGAACGATGTTTACCACTTCCGTTCCAAGGTTCTCTTTTTCCTTTTTCTGTTCCTCTTCTTGTGCTTGCATACTCCATGTGGTCATGCACAAAACTCCAAGACCTATTAATAATTTACTGGACATAGTGTGCCAAGAAAAATTCTGTATCATATGTATATAAGGTATTCTCCTCATGTTTCTTTGCGTTTTGATGGTATGGATAAAATTACTCTTACTCATTTTCATCCTTGTTTACCGATGCATTGGTTTTAGCTTCTTTATCTTTTATTTGCTGCAATAAAGTTTTTGCTTCTGCAACTATTTCTGGGAATTCTTGGAAGTTCTCTTCGATACTTGTCAAGATATAAGTGGCTTGGTAAGCGTCTTCTAGTGCATAGAAGTTTTTTGCCATCAGCACCAATCCTTTTGCTCCAAACTCTTTAAATCCAGCATAGTCTCTCGCTAGCTTTTGCACTTGTTCGTTGGATGCTTGGTAAGCTCCTTCTTTGTTTTTAAAGTAAGCGTCATAATACAATGCTTCTGCAGCTATTCTTCCTGTAGCCAATTTTGCTACGCGTTGGTAAGCTTCTTTAGCTTTTTGTTCGTTTCCTGTTTCCATTGCCGAACGCGCTTCGATTAGCATAGCATCGCTTTTTACACGATCGGTAATATCCGGCATTGCTAAAACCTCGGTTGCTGCAGCGACGGCCTTATTGTAATCTTTTAGTTCGTAATAAGCTTTCATGCTGTTAGTTTTAGCGAAGATTTTATTTTCTTCGTGACTAGCATGCGCTTCTAATTTCTCTAAGTAAACAATCGCATTCTGATAATCTTCACGGAATAAATAAATTTCAGAAATTCGAGCTAGCGCAGGTTCTGTAAACTCATTATTCGTTACTTCGGCTACACTTTCGTAGTGAGAAAGTGCCTTATCTCTATTATTATCAGCATAATAAAGCTGTCCTAAATAGAAATGTGCTTTTAATGCATGAATCCCACTTGGGAATCGTTTTAAGTATTCATTTAAACGTTCTACTGCAAGTGTTGTATTGCTTTCTAGGTATGGTTGTTCTGCAGTTTGGAAAGTGGCGTGGTCTAGCTCGGCATCTTTCACCTCAACAAAATCTAGTGTCTTTGCCCAAGCAGCGTAATTGTCTACTTGCCCTCTATCTATATAAATCATCTTTGCCGATTCTACAGCTTGTAAAGCTTCTGGGGTAGAAGGATAATCCTTAGCTACTTTTTTAAACACGTTTAGTGCTTCGTCGGTTCGATTGCTGTTGTCGAGTATTAAAGCTTTTTTCAATAACGTCATAGGCACAAAACGACTTCTCGGTGCTTCGTTTAACAATTTATCGTACATGGCCAAAGCTCTGTTATTCTCATCTAAGTTTACATAGGTGTTTCCTAACTCATACATGGCATCGGCACGTAAGCTAGCTCCTGGATAATCTCTTATAAAATTATTTAATCCTTCTATCTTTTGTGATGTACGATCTACAAATCCATAACTGATAGATTTTTGAAACTCAGCATAAGCGATAGCTTGTACTCCTCTGCTAATCGCTTCGTTATAGTTTTCCATTGCTGGCCAGTATTTACTGGTAACAAAATGCGAGTCACCTAGGCGCAAATAGGCATCGGCCAACATGTTTTGTGACACATCGGATTGTTTAGTGAAATCAGTAAAGTAGTTTATAGCTTGTTGGTAATGGTCTAAATGGTATTCGGTATAACCTAAATTATAATTTATATTGGTATACTCTTGGGTGCGTTTGGCTCCAGGCAACTGGGCAAATTGCTTAAATCCGATTAAGGCATCGGCATATCTTTCTAATTGGTAATCAGCTTCAGCCTTCCAATAAGTAGCTCGTGCTGTAATCTCAGCATCGCGTGGTTCTCTCAACGATTTATCGAAGTACTTTATGGCTTCGTTGAACTGATTTTGTTCGTATACCTCCACTCCACGTAGAAAAGCAACTTTCTGATAGGCTAGTTTATTTTCAAACTTCGTGTTTGACTCTAATAGTTTCAATGCTTCTTCGTAGTTTTTAGAACTTACATACGAATCGATAAGCAAGTCTTGCAGCATTGCGTTGTTGCTGTTGTTCGGATAGGCTTCTATAAATGATAATAAAACTGAAGGTACGCTCTGGTAGCTGTTTCCTATTTCGTAGCTCAACTTAGCGTAGTTAAGCCAAGCATCTTCTTTTATCTCGGCACTAAAATCCATTTCCGAGGCATTCTTAAATGCGTTAAGCGCTTGTTGTTTTTGATCTAGGTTTAAATAAGATTCGGCTAAATGGTAAAAAGCGTTTTGTGCGATAGCATCTTTTCCATCTATAATTTTATTAAACTCATTTACAGCATCTTGGTATTTTCCTTGTTTGTAATACGCATATCCAAGCTGGTAATAATCGGTATTACTCCATCGGCCTCTTTCCCCAGCATACTGTTTTAAATATGGAATAGCTTCTTCATATTGCCCTAAATTAAAATAGCTTTCACCAATGATTTTAGCCAACTCGCTTTTATCTCTTCGGTTTGCTGTTGGAAACTGTTCTAAGCCAAACTCTAATGCTTTTTGAAAGTCACCAGTTTTAAAACTCATATCGGCTTGATAATAAGACACTTCTTGTGCGTATTGCGACTCTCCTTCTACTACTTCGAACAGCTCTTTTGCTTGGGCGTAATCTTCGCCTTCGTATGCGATAAAACCTAGGTAATAAGTAGCTTCCGATCCGTATTCTTGGGTATTTACTACACGGCTAAAATATTTTTTAGCTTCGTTATAGCGCTTTGCTTTAAAGTAGGAATATGCCGTATTGAAATTATATCGGTTTAATTCTTTGCCCTGAAGATTACGTTCTTCCACTTTGTTATACCAATTACGTGCATTAGCGTAGTTTCCGGAATCGAAATAATAATTAGCTACATTTAAGTAGGCGCCATTTCGTTTTAAGCTAGTAGGGTAATTTGTCACAAAATCTTCCATCAGCCTATCGGCATTTGGTTGTTGCATTTTCACTGCACTGTAAGCAATGTAATACGCACAATCCCCTTTTATGGTTTGGTCGTTAGTAGATTCCATCAAGCTCTTGAATCGCATTTGCGCAGCTTGGTATTGGTTTTTATCAAAGAGCTCTATTGCATCCTGATAGCGCGAAACATCGCTTTTTAGCCCATCGGTGTGCTGGGCCATTACTATTACAGAAAAAAATAGAACGAAATACAAGGTTACAAAGTTCTTTCGCATCAAGTATATTATTTTAATTTAAGATCGTAAATATATCGCTTTAATCAGCAAGGCATCTACAAGTTCTGTTAGTTTTTTGTTATATAAGGCAACCTTATATAATTCGGCTACAATTTACTATATACATTATAGAAACGCAATAAAATAGACTTTGGTATAATACAATGCCCTAGTTCTCATTACTCTTTGTTATATACCCTACCTCTTTGCTAAGAACCAAGGGGGTGAGTTTACTAAATTGAATGAATTTCACAGGTTAAAAATTTATTGTACTTTTAAGCAAACAAAATCATATTATGTATCGCTTACTTACATTGTCACTACTATTTTTAGTCCTTTGTTTTACAAGTTGTAGTACGTATGCTCAAAATACAAGATATTCTAATCTAACAGAGAAAGATGGAAAAATAGGCATAGGAACTAAAAGCCCTGATGCTTTATTGACTGTAAAGGGGGATATTCATGCACAAGAAGTTCGCGTGGACTTACAGGGGGCTGTCGCACCGGATTATGTATTCGAATCTTATTTTTTAGGACATTCCGAATCTAACCCTGAATATAGAAGGTGGTCATTGAGTGAAATAGAAGCTTATTTATCGAGCCATTTACATTTGCCAGGTATACCATCGGCGAAAGCCATGCAGGAAAATGGTGTGAATCTAGTAAAGCAAAATTTAATCCTATTAGAGAAAATAGAGGAGTTAACCTTACATCTAATAGACCAGCAGAAGGAAATTGACAAACTAAAAAGTAGTTTAGAGGAGCTTACCAATTAAAATCAATTATTTTTACCTAAAATTATTTCTATGTCAGAGCATGTTTTACACCTAAATGAAGCTTCCATATATCAAGGCGACAACCTGATTTTATCGGACGTAAATATTCAAATTGAGAAAGGAGAGTTTGTTTATCTTATCGGGAAAACTGGAACGGGTAAAAGTAGTTTTATGAAAACTCTTTACGCCGACTTGCCACTTAAAAAAGGCGAAGGAAGTATTGTAGGCTTTGACTTAGTTAATTTAAAAGAAAAAGAAATTCCTTACCTACGCAGAAAACTTGGCGTGGTATTTCAAGACTTTCAATTGCTAACCGATCGGAATGTACATGCTAACCTAGAATTTGTATTGAAAGCTACGGGATGGAAGGACAAGACTAAAATAGAACAACGGATAGAAGAAGTGCTGAGAAAAGTAGGGATGCAAACCAAGGCCTATAAATTTCCACATCAACTTTCTGGAGGAGAGCAACAACGGGTAGCTATTGCAAGAGCACTACTCAACGACCCTGAATTAATACTGGCCGATGAACCTACTGGAAACTTAGACCCTCAAACTAGTATTGAAGTCATGGAAGTTTTACAAGAAATAAATAAAAATGGTAACACAATTTTAATGGCAACACACGATTATGCGCTGTTACTACAATATCCATCCAAAACAATAAAAGTTGAAGACCATCAATTGTTCGAGGTAGAGCAAAACGCTTAATCTTCTATACTAGGATCTCGTAACTGCAATTCGCAGGCCGACTCTAAGTCAGAGTCGATAGCTAAGTGCATACTAGCATCGCTATTAGGTTTAAGTAGTGTATTGGGTTTTAAAACAATAGCTTGCTTGGACGAAAGATTTAGACTAGCTTCTTTTTCGAAGGTGATATCTCTTAATTGTAGTTCTTTAGATAAAGCGGTAAGCTTAAAGTCCCACCGATCAAAGTATTGATTGCCGATGGTTGCTATATTATCTTCACGATATAAATTATATACAAGTTCCACTGCTTTTCCAGTGTTAAGTGCCCCTGCTCCGTAATGTCCATAATATGGTTTATTGGCTTCGATATGGTCTATGTTGGTGGCCGTTAGTTTAAGAATCGATTCCACTTCGGTATGTGGAAGGCATGGGTTAAGTGAAAACATTAAACCTACCGTCCCCGAAACCAACGGAGCAATTCCAGAAGTTTGATTGAAGCGTGTATAATTTAAAGAATCTTTTGTTTGATAATCAGCATATAAGAATAGTCCAACCGAAGGTCCTAAGATATCTATTTTAGAGTTTAGGGTAGCTGTACCGGCTGGATAGAGATAGGCTTTTTTAGTAATATCTCTGTCTTCGAACCCCATAGTTCGTCCCACATGATACCGAATGTTTTCTGCATAAGGCACATCCCTTTTGCTATATAAAATATTATCTTTTGGTTCGGGATAGCGATGCATTACACCCGATACGGAAATTACATTGTCGTACGACGCTGGGTAATAATACACTTCTCCTTTGGTTTCCGTCCAACTTGGGTTATGGCCTGCAGCTACAAGTATAGTCCCATTATTATATATTTCATTAATTACTTCTTGGGCTGTTTCGTAATACGTTCGAGTACCATAACTACAATTAATTACTTTGGCACCATGTTGCGATAATTCCAGTAAGCTGTTCAAATTTCTTAAATCGCTATAATTTGTTGCTAAAATACCACAGTCATAGCATACACCAGGAATACCATAAGCGTTATCACCATTAGCAGCAGCCAATGAAGCACTTGTGTAACCGTGCCCTTTACTCTTGGTGGATTTTCTAAGGCGTGTAGTTTTACCAGCAAATTCTGGATCGTTAACATCAAAATCACCATCTGCAATACCGATTAAAACATCTGGCCTACCCGTTGTATAATACCATGCTTTAGGAGCACCTATAAAATCAAGATAATCTAAATTTAAAGGGAAACCTTCATTACCACCAATAGTACTTGTAAGACCATAATCATTGGGTTCGAATATTTTTTTATCCTCTTCTAAAATAAGCTCACCCCCTTCGAAAATTTCGCTATGTCGAAGGAGTAATTCCTCTAATAAAAAATTATCGTCTGTTATTACGAAAAAAGTACGTTTTAAGAAAGGACCAGTAGCGTTGCGATACGTTTTTTTAAAAGCTTTAATTTTATAGTTACTAAGGGTAGCAGCTAAGCTTTCGTTCGTCCCAACATAATGTAAAATTCCCTCACGCTCTTCGAATGTTGGCTCAAAAGATTCTTCTTGTGCTCGAATAAAAAACCAGGCATTTTCTTGGCCCAGTAAACAAAGGGAAGGATATAAAAACATAGCCAAAAAGAATAATAATCGCATTTTACAAAGAATATTAAAAGGTATTTCTTTAAATATATATTTAGTATTTTAGATAAGCACTGAAGCTTTAAATATAAAAATACAGACTTTTATAAGGAAAAAAAGCTTGATAGCAGATTAATCATTAAGTTTGTTATACGAAATCTTATTTTTTTAAAAGCTTTATAATAAAAAAACCTACATTAAATTAAGTAATAAACTACATTAACAATATTAATGTGTCATTGTTTTTAAAATCAGTTTATGAATGTTCTTTGTATCGGCTATTACGATAAATTCTCCAGGCTATTCTTAGGTGTAAAAAAGCATTTTAAAACTAAACATCCTACAGCTTATTTTACAATAGATAGCATGTACCTTAGCGGCTACCTTTACACGTTAATCCGCGGACAAAAAGGTAGTTGGTTAAGCCAAAAAGCTTGGCGATTAGCTAAAAAGAATAAAAATAAATATAAGGCTTATCTAGCCAATTCTCATAAATACAAAAACTTCGATTTAAACAAGTTAACAAGCAGTCTATTTAATTCTAAGTATCATAAAAAAGAGGATGAGTTATTATGGCATGCTATGGCTTATATAGATATTCTAGAACAAAAACTAATTGAGGTAGATTTATTGCTCTTGATAGGAGATTCCCGATTGCCTTTTGAAATAGTTAAAGAGATGGCAGAGTCCTTGCAAATTAAAACTTACCATATAGAACAAGGACCCTATAACACAACCATTTTCGACAAAAAAGGAGTGAATGCAAACTTATCTGTTAGAGGCTACACACCAAAAATAGAAATAAGTAAAGAAGATGAAAAACTAGCTTGTAACACACTTAACCTTCAGAAAAACAAGAAGTATCTTAGGAATCCAATTTATCGGGGACTTGATTATTTCATCGAGTTTGCTATTATGAAATCCTCTATATATCCACCAGATTTAAAAATTGATTTTTCCATTCTTAACAAACGAAATCTCACATCAGACAATAAACAATTTAAAGCGACTGAACATTCGGGGAAAAACATTTTCTTATTTGCTTGCCAGGTGCCTTTTGATGTGAACATCACCCACCATAGTCCTTACTTTAAAAAACATTCAGATATACTGAAAGAGATTTATTTTAATTTACCGAAAAACAGCATTTTACTTGTAAGAGAACATCCTATTTACAAATCTCAGTACGAAGAGGATTTTTATACTTTTATTCGTAATAATGAAAGGGTTTACTTAGATAAAGATTTAAGTTTGAATCAAGCTTTAGATATAGTAAACGTAGTTATTATAGTAAATTCGACAGTTGGGTTAGAAGCGATTACAAAAAATAAGTCTGTCCTTGTATTGGGTAACTCCTATTATGATAGCAGCAACATATGCAAGAAGTACTCTTCAGAAAAAAATATGCAAGATTTACTAGTAAAAGCTTTAAATTATACTCCAAATAAAAGTGCTGTATTAGACTTTATTAATTATTTGCACAAGAAAAGTCTTATACCTGGTTTTATAACAGATAAAGGCACTGCATTAGCCCATCAAATTGCGAACAAAATAATTCTAGACCTTGAAAAATAATACTTCTATCCCATTTTTCACTGTTGTAATTCCTTTATACAACAAAGAATCACAAATAAGCAGAACTTTAAAAAGTGTTTTAAAGCAAAGCTTTACAGATTTTGAAATAATCCTCATCAATGACGGTTCTACAGACAAAAGCGCTGAGATTGTTGAAAGATTTCAGGACGAGCGAATAAAATTGTTTCATCAAGAAAATCAAGGAGCTTCAGAAGCTCGTAACCAGGGAATATTAAAGGCTAAGTCCTCCTACATCGCTTTACTAGATGCGGATGATTATTGGTTACCTAATCATTTAGAGGAGCTGCATAATAGCATTTCATTATTTCCAGAAGCTTCCCTTTATTGTAATGCGTACCAATTGACCTTAAAACCTAATTTCACTCAAAAAGCTACGTATAGTCTAGAGAATAAAGATTCAATTCAAATGGTTGAGGATTACTTTCTTGCAAGTTTAATTCATCCTCTTGCAAATAGCTCTACTGTAGCCTTTAAAAAGAAGGATTTCTGGGAAATCGGGGGATTTAGAAAGCATATTGTTTCTGGACAAGATATCGATTTGTGGATTCGATTTGGATTACATAAAAAGGTTGTCTTTAATCGCACATACACCAGTATCTACGACAGAACTGTAGCTGATAGTCTTACTAAAAAACATATTAGAAAAGTAAAATATGAATTTCTGAACAGTTATAATGAGGAAATTAAAAATGCCCCTAGGGGTTTTAAACAGTATTTGGACTTGAATCGTTATGCCATCGCCATTCAATGTAAATATTATAATGATAAAGAATTACTTTCTCTTTTAAAAATGGAAATCAATCCACAGTCATTAAATTGGAAGCAACGGCTATTATTAAATTTGCCCTCCCCTTTAGTGAGTCAGCTTAAAAAGCTACATACTTTTCTTATAAGCAAAGGCATGTATTTCACAGCTTTTAGATAGATGGATTTTTATATGTAATAAACTCCTCATACTCACGAATATAATCCGCTTCATCGTACTCGGCGCTTACCAAAGAAAGGCAAACGGCACCAGATGAAAACTCAATAAGTTCTCTCCAAATACCATTTGGAATCAATAAGCCTTTATCAGGTCTGTTCAGCAAAATTTCTTTTCGTTCTAATCCATCGTCTACCACCACAGTAAAACTACCGCTAAGAGCAATAAGGCATTGTTGTAATTCCTTATGCGCATGCCCACCACGTGTAGAGCTACTAGGCACGTCGTATAAATAATAAACTCGCTTTATTGGATAGGGTAAGGTATCTTTTTCGACAACCGATAAATTGCCACGACCATCGGGAGCCGTAATTTTTGGTATATCAATAAGTTGAATATTTTCTAGCATGGCATGACAAAACTATAAATTGTTTAATAAATTTTAAATGTAAAGAAATCGGACTTCTTTAACTAGATTCTCGTTACTCTTTTATTGCCTCTAAGATCTGTTCCTCCCATTGTTTCGAGATGTTTTCTATAGATAAGTGTTGTACACTTTCTTTAGCAAAAGCTTTGCATTGATTATATAACTGTTTGTCTGTATACATTCTAGATATAGCTTTTGCTAGTTTTTCTGGATTATGATTTGGAACTAGTAAACCATTCTTTTCATGTTGCACCACTTCTTTTGGACCGCTCTTACAGTCTACAGAAACCACTGGTGTTCCTACAGATAAGGCTTCGATGAGCACTCTTGGAAAACCTTCATGACGACTAGATAGAATTAAAAACTTAGCCTTGTGTAAATACCAACCTACTTGAGGAGTGTAGTCATGATGAATTACCATATCGGTTATTTGCAACTCATTGGCCCGTTTTGCAATCAGCGGCACGTCCTTCCCTTCGCCTAACAACACCAATGGCACATTCAATGAAGGTAACTCTGATTGACTATAGGAATCCAATAATAAAACTATATTTTTTGCTTTATCCTCCATTCTACCCAGAAACAAAACAAAGGGCTGTTCTATATTCCAATTTTCTGGCTTTTCTATTGGCAACGGTTCTATAGGATTATATATCGGATGAAAGTGAGTGGTATTATATCGACTATTCATGGCGTCTGCAATTTCTTTTGATACCGCTATTATCTTTTTAGTACGACGAATCATTTTGCGTGTCATCCAATCTTTTTTACTCAAGAAGGTTTCCTTCTTATAATTTCGCGTTACATAAATAAGTTTCTGTCCGGGATAGATATATTTAAAATATAATAACTCCTTTTGCCATAGTTGTTTGGCTCGATTATCAATTATGACATCAAATTTCTGTTCCTGAATATATCTACGAAGTTTACGAAACCGCTTAAAACGCGCCACAGGTCTATCTGGATCTTTCTTATAAAGACCTAGATTAAATAGAGTTCCAGAATAGGTGTAATCAATTAGGTTGGTAAGCGTTATTATGGTAACATCGAAACCGATGTGGGAAAGCATAGTCGATAATATCGCAGTAGATCGTTCAGCTCCACCTTTGCCTAAAGAAATCGTTACTATACAGACACGAACATTCTGATTCGCGTTATTATTTACCATAATAATGTTTTACATTTGAATAATTAGACAAATATACAATTTATGCGCATTCTATTGGTTGGAGAGTACA
>DATGSX010000122.1:0-4442 GCA_035302145.1 Flavobacteriaceae bacterium
TATCCACCGTGCTGCGTTGGCACATTGGCATCTTGAATCGATGCACGAATTCCAACTTTATCACTGAGTTGTCCGGTGATTTGCAAGTCTAATTCTGAATTAAGCACGGCGTTTTGGTTATTTCCCACACGAATACCTCGAGATAAACTTCCAGAGGTTTCTAATCCTGAGAAAGGAGAGAAATCATTACGAGTATTCCGAGTTTCTAGTACTTGTAAACGCTGCATGGCAGCATTATCTTGTTCTACAATTTGATGGTTGCTAGAGTATACACGGGTAATAAATTCTGGATAGCGTAAATAATGAATTTCAATGCTGTCGTTAGCAGTCAGCACATCGGCCTTAAGCATTAAAATAGAGGTAGTGAAGTCGATACTGTATAAAGAGTCGGAAATTAATTCTTTGTCTTTATTCCACAACTGAAATGCATGAGGTTGAATACTTACACTATCTACTTGGATACTGTCGGTAGCCCTAACTTTTTTACTGGTATATAGCGAGTTTTCCTCTTGGGCGGTAAGCGTCCAAAAGCACAAGAAGAATACTAAGCTTAACCAAGTAAAGCGCATAAGAGTTATAACTGAAATATCAACCAGTCTATTGTATAAAGTCTGGCGATATTTGCAAGCGTCAAAAATATTATGTTATATAGGCGAATATAAAGGTTTTGCTTAAAGCCTATGTTGTTTAAAATTAGAATAAAGTTAAGTTATGAAAATATTATCGTATAACGTAAACGGTATTCGTGCGGCCATGCGGAAGGGTTTCACCGATTGGTTAATTCAATCTAACCCAGATGTGATTTGCTTGCAAGAGATAAAGGCTACAGAGGATCAGGTGAACACCGAGATGCTAGAAGAAGCTGGGTATAAGTATCATTATTGGTATAGTGCCGAGAGAAGAGGGTATAGCGGTGTGGCGATTATTTCTAAAACAGAACCAAGTCATGTGGAGTACGGAACGGGAATAGAGTATATGGACTTGGAGGGAAGAGTTATACGGGCCGATTTTGATGAGTGTTCGGTAATGAGCTTGTATATGCCTAGTGGTACCAATCCAGAAAGACTAGAGTTTAAGCTTACCTTTATGGAAGATTTTTTAGAGTACACCAACGCTTTGCAAGAAGAGTTTCCAAACTTGGTAATTTCTGGCGATTATAATATTTGTCATAAAGAAAGAGATATTCACGATCCGGTGCGACTGAAAAACGTATCAGGTTTTTTACCTGTAGAGAGAGAATGGCTAACCCGATTTATTGACAGCGGATTTATCGACTCTTTCCGTGAGTTCAATCAGGAGCCAGAGAACTACACATGGTGGAGCTATCGTGCCAATTCTAGAGCAAGGAATAAAGGTTGGAGAATAGATTATCACATGGTGTCGGATGCACTTCAAGATAATATAAAGCGAGCGGTGATACTATCGGAAGCAGAGCATAGCGACCATTGTCCGTTACTGGTGGAATTAGACTTTTCAAAATAGATTGGCAGTCCTTTAAGTAATAAGGGAGGCTGTTTCTTCGTTATCGGTAAAAGAAGAGGCGTGTCCTTTATTAAATTCAACAACAATAAATTAGATATAAAAACTACTATGCGTAAAATCACAATAGTACTTGGAATGTTTGTACTGCTACTAGGCAGTTCTTGTGTGTCGTCGAAAGTGTACGATGATTTGCGAGAGAAATATGATGCCTTGCGTTTGGAGAACGAGGATTTAATGTCGCAGTTAGACAACCGTGAAGTATCGGCAAATCATGCAAGTGCGAGCTTGGAACAGCAATTAAACAAAGCGCAAGCAGAGAAAAGCAGATTGGAAATGGATTTAGCTGCTTTGCAAAAATCGTATGATGCATTAAAAGATTCTTACGATGCTTTGGAAGAGAATAGTTCTTCTTCTTTGTCTGAGAATTTAGCAAGAAACAGAGAATTATTAGAGGAGCTAAATGCTAAGGAGAAAAGACTTGCAACTGAAGAAGCGCGTTTGGAACAATTGAAATCGGATTTAGCCAGTCGCTCTGCACGTGTCGATGAATTAGAAGGCATGATTGCAGCAAAAGACGCACAAATGCGACAGCTTAAAGATGCGGTGTCGAACGCCTTAGTAAATTTTGAAGGTAAAGGACTTACCGTAGAACAGCGTGATGGCAAAGTCTATGTGTCTATGGAAAATAAACTCTTATTTGCCACAGGAAGTTGGAGTGTGAACGCCAACGGACGACAAGCCGTGCAAGAGCTAGGAAAAGTATTAGCCGACAACAAAGAGATCGCTGTCTTGATAGAAGGACATACGGATAATGTGCCGTTCAGAAGTCAGGGACAAGGGGTAGATAATAACTGGGACTTATCCACAAAACGAGCTACAGCCATCATTAATATCTTAACTGAAAACGCCGGTATTCCAAAAGAAAATCTAACCGCTGCTGGAAGAAGCGAGTATGCGCCGATAGCAACAAATAGCACAATGGATGGTAGGGCTAAAAACAGAAGGATAGAAGTAATATTAACTCCTAAGTTGGATGAGTTAGCTAAGCTTTTATCGGAGTAGAATAATTTTGATTGTGTGAAGAGAACCTCTCGCTGCTATTTGGTGGTGGGAGGTTTTTTGCTCTTTGAGGAATGTAGTTGAGATGTGGCTAAAGCCCAATACTATGATATTTTATTTATCCCACAGCTAAAGCTGTGGGCAATAGATGTTTTCATTGACTGAAGTTGTGGACTATGAGATTTTTTATAAGGGTGCTATCTATTGCAGTTGGCTTTAGCCAACTGACTAGCTATGTTGTATTACAATGGCTTTAGCCGCATTTACTTAATATACTTCCAACCATATTTCTTCATGAAATTATCCACTTCCTCTGTAAAAGAAATCACTCTATGGTGTTCTTCTTGATTCTTTATATATTTCCTTACTGCATTCAAATGACTCTCACTAACACTTACTGCCCAAAAATCATTTTGCCATTTAAAATCACTTTTTATAAGCTCAGATTTATTAATCCAATAAGAAGACTCACCTTTTATTAGTTGTGCTACTTTACTAACGGATTGTTCTCTACCTAGTGAAATTAAACAATGAACATGATTTGTGTGACCACCTATGCTGTCCATGTAAATACCTTTGTTTTTAGCATTTTCTTTTATATGCTGAAACACTTTGAGCCTTAATTCTTTAGATCGTAGAAAAGGCTTTCTATTTTTAGTTGAAAAAACCAAATGAATCCAAATCCTAACCCAACTCATAATTTTATTGCTAAATGTTATGTGGCTAAAGCTTTATACTTTCCTCTATTTCCACAACTACAACTGAAGCATTGAGAGATAGTTAAGTGTAAAGTTTATTAAATGATATTTGTTATTGTAATAATTTGATTGACTAAATTAAGAATTATATAAAGGAAGTTTGTCTTTATATTAAACTAAAACCTAAATGTGGCTAAAGCCCAATATTATGATATTTCATTTATCCCACAGCTAAAGCTGTGGGCAATAGATATTATATTTCCTCAAATACTATGTATTAAAGTTGGTGTATATTTCTTGTTTATACATATGTTTTTTGAGCTTTCACTAAGGTTATTTACTTGTCTATATCCTTCTAATTTATACTGAAAGTTGTGGATAACAGGCATTTATTATTCAAAACGCCATCTATTGCAGTTGGCTTTAGCCAACTGTATAATTAGGCTTTTGCTAATGTGGCTTTAGCCGCATTCCGTACTTTAAGTCTAAGCAAACAAATGCTTCACCACATCATGCACTTTCCCTAGCTGGATGATGTTTATTCCATAGTCTTTTTTAGGAAACTTGCTGTACGAGGAGATAACAATGCTCTTAAATCCTAATTTCGCTGCTTCTGTTAACCTTTGCTCCACTCGAGTTACAGGGCGCACTTCACCTGCCAAACCGATCTCGGCGGCAAAACACATGGATTTATCTAGGGCGATATCTACGTTAGACGAAAGTATTGCAGCTACTACGGCTAGATCTAAAGCTGGATCGTCTATAGAAATTCCTCCAGTAAGGTTTAAGAAAACGTCTTTAGAGGCAAGTTTAAAACCGGCACGTTTTTCCAATACGGCCAAGAGCATGTTTAAACGTTTGCTATTATATCCAGTAGATGAGCGCTGAGGTGTTCCGTAAGCGGCCGTGCTTACCAAAGCTTGTACTTCCACCATTAATGGGCGCATTCCTTCTAAGGTAGCTGCAATGGCAGTTCCTGATAAAGGTTCTTTGGACTCCGATAGTAAAATCTCACTAGGGTTACTTACTTCTCGTAATCCCGTGCCAAGCATTTCGTAAATTCCTAATTCGTTAGTCGAGCCGAATCGGTTTTTATGGGCTCGTAATATTCTATACACATGGTTTCTGTCGCCCTCAAACTGAAGAACAGTATCTACCATGTGCTCCAATATTTTTGGTCCAGCGATATTTCCGTCTTTGGTA
>DATGSX010000123.1:0-2047 GCA_035302145.1 Flavobacteriaceae bacterium
AAACTTATGGTTTTTGTTGCTTTCAAAAAGTAGGGTGGTGGATAAGTGTAAGAAAACCCCTACAACTACAGCATAGATTTCGGTTAGATACGAAGTAATCCATTGGCTACTTGCTGCAAGATACACGCCTATAGGTGTCATGAGTGCGAAAATAGCTAAACAAATTATACTATTTCGCAAGGATTGTTTGCTATATGTAAAAAACAAGGTAAGCATTGTTGCTTCAGGAACTTTGTGAATTAAAATTCCCCATATTAGATTATTATCCTCCGCAATTGGTAAGCCCTCTAAAAATGCGTGTATGGACAAACCTATAAAAAGAAGCCATGGAAATCTTCTCTTATCCCCATCCAAATGAAAATGCCCATGTTCGGCCCCTTTAGAGAATAACTCTAGCACCAATTGTAAAAGAACTCCAGAGAGAATGTAAATACCTACAGGAATACTTGTCTTTACCTCGAAAACTTCTGGAAGAATTTCCAAGATGGTTAACGATAGTAAGAAGGCCCCACTAAACGCCATCATGCGCGTTAGGAACTTTTGCTCTGTGGATATCGATTTCCCGATAACAAATCCAACTACTACCGCTAAGACAAGTAAGAAGTAATGCATTGTTATTTAAAAATTAGCATGAGTCGTTTGGAAGTTTCCCTATCGAAAGGAGCTAGCTTAAAATCTCCAAAAACATCTACTAGGGTAACTCCAGCTTTATCGAAATAAGCCTTAAAATCCTCTAGCTGTAGTGCACTTACGCGCTCGGTAAAATGATAGGATTCTCCTGCAAACTCAAATCGAATGTCTTTAAAAATGACACCGTCCTTAAGATAGCGATTTAAAAGAAAAGTAATACCATCCACTGTTTTAACCTCTTCCGCTACTAACGAACCTTGCTCTTTATAAGCGTTCATAAAGTCAATTACACCATAACCATTAGGTTTTAAACTGGACTTAATGTTTTCTATAACGCGAATGTTATCCTTCGGGTCTTCAAAATAGCCGAAGCTAGTAAACAGATTAAATACGGCATCGAATTTTTTAGGATACGGAATAAGCTTATCGTGCACTTCAAAATGCAAGGAGTCGTTCTCGTATTGCTTTGCGTAGTCTATGCTTTGTTGCGACAAATCTAACCCCACTACATCGTAGCCTAAATGGTTTAAGTATCTAGAATGACGGCCCTTTCCACAGGCTAAGTCTAAAATTTTAGCAGGTGGAGATAATTCTAAATGAGTTAATAAGTGATTTATTAATAAGGCAGCTTCTTTTTCGTCCCTGTCTTGATAAAGAATATGATAGAAAGGGGTGTCAAACCAAGAAGCATACCATGGTTTTTCATCTTTTTGCATATAGCAAGATTTAAGACTGCAAAAATATGGTATTTTTACGGCATATTAAGGAAAATATCATGGGAAAAAATTATAGAATGCTAGCCAAAACCCTTTTTGGGATGGAAGATTTGCTAGCAGCAGAGCTGCGAAGCTTAGGAGCAGGAAATGTTGAAACAGGGGTGCGTAATGTAACTTTCGAAGGAGATAAAGGTTTTATGTACAAAGCTAACTTAGCCTGTAGAACAGCCATTAGAATCTTAAAGCCTATCCGAACCTTCAATGTTTTTGATGAAGAGGATTTATATAAACGTGTATATGAATTTCCATGGGAGAAATATATGGATGTTAACCAGACCTTAGCGGTGGACTCTACTGTTTTCTCCGATTATTTTACGAACTCAATGTTTGTCTCGTTGAAAACAAAAGACGCCATAGTAGATCGATTTCGAGATAGAGAAGGAACTCGTCCAAGTGTAGATTTAGAGTATCCAGATTTACGAGTCAATGTACATATCGATAGAAATATTGCTACTATTTCTTTGGATAGTTCAGGCGATTCCTTACACAAACGAGGCTACAAAGTAGAAAATGTTGCCGCGCCAATAAATGAAGTTCTAGCTGCTGGAATAATCATGCTTTCTGGATGGGAAGGACAATCCGATTTTTTAGACCCTATGTGTGGGAGTGGAACGTTCTTAATAGAAGCAGCAATGATAGCT
>DATGSX010000124.1:0-2574 GCA_035302145.1 Flavobacteriaceae bacterium
TTTGAATCTATGAAATAAAAAAAGCTTCCCTGCATTAAGTTATGCAAGGAAGCTTTTGTAATTTATATAAAGATTATCCTTTGTAAAATGGAGTTTTCACCACTTTTGCAGGAATTTGCTTTTTTCTAATTTGAATGAAGATTTCGGTGTCAGGTTTACTATACGCTAATGGCACATATCCCATACCAATAGCTTTTCCTAAAGATGGAGACATAGTACCACTAGTAACACGTCCAATCTTTTCTCCCTCAGCATCTACAATGTCGTAGTCCTGCCTTGGAATACCTCTTTCTGTAAGCTCAAAACCAATAAGTTTATTAGTCAGACCAGCTTTTTTAGCCGACTTTAAGTTTTCTGCGTTTATAAAATCCTTATTGAACTTGGTAATCCAGCCCAATCCAGCTTCTAGTGGAGAAGTGGTTTCATCGATATCATTTCCATATAAGCAATAGCCCATTTCCAATCGCAGGGTATCTCTCGCTGCTAAGCCAATCGGTGCAATATCGAAGGCTTTTCCAGCCTCCATAATGGTATTCCATACTTTTTCTGCATCCGTATTTTTAACATACACCTCAAAACCGCCACTACCTGTATAACCAGTAGCACTGATTAAAACATCGCTAGCTCCAGCAAAATCGGCATATTCAAAGCTATAGAATTTTAAATCTGAGAGGTTTACTTCGGTAAGTGGTTGGATGGCTTCGGTGGTTTTTGGGCCTTGAATAGCAAAAATAGAATAGTCGTCGGTAGCATTTTCAAGTTCAGCGCCTTCTGTGTTGTGTTTTACTAGCCATTCCCAGTCTTTATCGGTATTGGAAGCATTAACTACTAATAAGTATTCGTTTTCTTGGGTGCGATAGAGAATGAAGTCATCTATAACACCTCCTGTTTCATTTGGGAAATACGTGTACTGCGCTTTTCCTACAGCTAGGGTAGAGGCGTCGTTACTACATGTTCTTTGTAAAAGTTCTAATGCCTTATCGCCACGAACGAAAAGCATTCCCATATGCGAGACATCAAAAATGCCGATACCGTTACGTACCGTTTCGTGTTCCTTATTTACTCCTTCGTAGGATACAGGCATATTATAACCAGCAAACGGAACCATTCTTGCTCCTAATTCTTTGTGAATGGAAGCTAAAGCAATTTCTTTCATAAGTATTTAAAATTTTACCCAAAGGTAGTTTATTCTATAATCTTATACCAATCTTAAATATAACTTTTGATAAGTTGAGTCAAATAGTAGAAGTATAGGATTTATTGTAATACGTGATTTTTGTTCTTCTGAGAAGTATAAACCTGTAAGCAAGTGTGAAAGTAACAGGTAGCTTTGGGAGGTGACTGGGACCTGTTTGTGGAAGGTTTCTCTATATAGGATTGCATGCCCTTGGGGCAATGTATTGTAAAGTGTTGCAAAGGTATACGAAGGTTTTTCTCTGCGTAACTACACTTCAAGTTTAAATGATAGTTAGTAGTTTATTTTGTATCGCAAAGTTCCGCAAAGGAGCAAAGGTGCGCGAAGGTTTTTTCTCTGTGTGGCTTAGCGTGTTCTTAGCGTTTCTCGGCGTAACCACATTTCGAGTTTAAATGATAGTTAGTAGATTTCTTGTATCGCAAAGTTCCGCAAAGGAGCAAAGGTGCGCGAAGGTTTTTCTCTGTGGAGCTTAGCGTAATCTTAGCGTTTCTCTGCGTAACTATATTTTCGAATTTACATGATAGTTAGTTGTTTTTTATAACGCGATGGTTTTTACTACCTAGTTTACTGTGTATTATGCTAGACTCTAGCGGCAAATATTATTTTATTATATGTATTTTTATTTGACTCAATCCGTGTCTTAATTAATTGGTGCTAATTATTTTTTAAAAAAGTGGATGAAATGCTAGAAAATGAGTTGTCAAGAAAAATTATAGGATGTGCAATCGAAGTGCATCGGAATCTGGGGCCAGGGTTATTAGAGTCTGCTTATCAGCATTGTTTGTTGCATGAACTAAAACAAAAAGGCTTAGACGTCAAAAAAGAAGTGCCTCGTCCTATAATTTATAAGGACATAAAACTTGATCACGGGTATAGAATGGATATTTTAGTTAATAATAAAATCGTAGTAGAAATAAAGTGTGTGGATTTTATTAATGATGTTCATCTTGCACAGTTATTAACCTATTTGAAATTAGGAAACTATAGACTAGGCTTGCTCTTTAACTTCCATACGATTGTTTTGAAGAGCGGAATTAAAAGAGTAGTTAATAATCTCTAGGGAGTTTATTAAAATAGATGTATTCTGTTGTTTTATAGTGTTTAATATTTAATTAGCCATTAATGATTTTTCGATCCGCAAAGGTGTGCGAAGGATTTTCTCAGCGTATTCTTAGCGTTTCTCTGAGTGACTACACTTCGATTTTACATAATAGTTAGTAGTTTATTTTGTATCGCAAAGTATTCTATGACTAAACCAAACTAAATGGCATTAAATTTTAAATAATTTTATGCGGCGTATTTCATCAGATCTACATAGGGTTCGTTTCGAGCAATAACAGCAAACATTCTTGACACTAACTTGTTGCGTATGATGTTTA
>DATGSX010000125.1:0-3434 GCA_035302145.1 Flavobacteriaceae bacterium
AAGTAGAAGAAGGTTTTAAACGCAAACTACTTCACTGGTATAGTCAGAATAAGGAGTAAATTACGTAACCGTAAAGCGGAAAACCTAATACATTGCACGCTAGATTGGCATGACAAGGAAAACAATCAAAAGGTAATCACCCAACATTCTAAACGCAACACAGGATAGAAACGCAAGATTTTTCGACCCCTGCGTTGCGTTTCTACATGTATACCATCATTCACATCTTTTTATTCGATTTCAATCAATCCCAATACGTAGTTGGGAATCACAATAAAATCAGAACAGATTCCTCACCCAAGAAATCGGAATAACAGCAGAAAGCTAATTAGCGAATAGTCAAATCAGCGATTTTATAAGCATTTTAGAACTTACCTAAAACGCAATCGATACATAGCCCCCATCTTACTAGCATAAGCAGTGCTATCGTTTACGAATTGAATGTGATCTAAACTTTTATCGGACAGCCTTTGCCAGTCCTTTTTATTATAAGAGTAAGCAATACCATAGTCCCCAACAGCTACTACAGACTTCGTATTCGGCACAAATACTACTTGTTTTTGCAACCCTGGATACTCCCCATTGGCAAACAACTTCCATGTTTTACCACCATCATCCGTAAACGCGTTATTTCCTTCGTTAAACGATGTGTCCGACCACTTGCCCCCTATTATCACACCATGTTTAGCATCGGAAAAAGCTATAGAAAATATTCCCGATCCATTTTCCCCTTGAATAATCGGGGTGTTATACACCTCCCAACTCTCTCCATAATCTTCGGAATGAAATACACGGGCTTTCTTTCCACCAGTAGCAATCCACACATGGCTTCCATAAACACTAATATTACTATTGCTAGACGCGAATACCAATTCCCCTTCGTCCAAAGCCGGTAAAACATCACAAGGTATCTCATCCCAAGTCTCTCCTCCATTCATTGTACGAGCAATAGCTAAACACGTACTGTTTTCGCGTTCCCCTACAAGAATTCCTTTGTCTGCATCCCAAAAAGCAAGAGCATTGTAGAATACCTCTGGTGCATCTTGAATATATACCGACTCTAAATTTCGCGCCCCCTCTTGGTCGTAGTCCAGTTTGTATACCAAAGCAGGACGCGTAGGATGCAATAAGTACACCACACTATCTTGCACAGCGATACTCTTAAACTTTAAGGTGGTTTCGTTATAACGTACAGAAGCAATCTTTGGCACCCCTCCTTGTAGCACACCAACCCTGCCTTCGCCGGCAGAGAACCAAATATTCGCCCTATCCCTAGCCTGGACATCACGAATGGTTTGCAAACTATCGGAAAACACTTCTTCTATATGCACTGTCGTGAAATCCGGTGTAGGATTAGAACAAGAATAAAAACAGAATAGCAGTAATAAAATGGAAAAAAGACGCATATTTTAATTTTTGCCAAATGTAATCAAAACAATTCATTGGTAAACGCTTACCTTTGTATCGATTTTAAATCACACAATTTGTAGGTTTACGAAGAAGATGGTATTTTAACTATATAGAATACTTCCTAGATTTTGCCGATACACGAAATTAGAACAAAATCGCTATCCTACAAATAATAAATTAAAGAGATAATACGGAAAAGATAATATGAGATTACATAGAAATTTAGTGTTTGCAACCATGGATAGCTTGGATGAGATATTCAATAAAAACAAACAAGCTAGCAAGGTATTGCAACGCACTCTGAAAAGAGATAAACGATGGGGCTCTAGAGACCGATCGTTCATAGCATTGACCACTTACGACATCGTACGTTGGAAACGACTATATGCCGAGATTGCCGACGTGCATGCTCCTTATAAACGAGAAGACCTATTTAGAATGTTCGCTGTGTGGGCCACCCTTCGCGGCATTCGATTACCAGATTGGAAACAGTTTGAGGGAACCCCTACTCGCAGGATAAAAGGTAGGTTTGACGAACTGAGTAAAATTCGAAAATACCGAGAGTCTATTCCAGATTGGATGGATGAAGTAGGTGAAAAGGAGCTTGGGAAGAAATGGGATAAAGAACTTGCGGCGTTAAACGAACAAGCCGATGTAATCCTTAGAGTAAATACTTTATTAACCACTGTAGCCGAAGCCCAGAAAGCTTTGAGCGAAGAAGGAATAGCATCCGAAACCATAAAAGGCTATCCAGATGCCCTAAAACTAGTAGAGCGTGCCAACGTTTTTGGAACCGAAGCTTTTAAGAAAGGACTCTTTGAAGTCCAAGATGCATCGTCACAGTTAGTTGCGGCATTTTTGGATGTAGAGCCAGGTATGCGCGTAGTGGATGCTTGTGCAGGAGCTGGTGGAAAGTCCTTGCATTTAGCGGCAAAAATGGAAAACAAAGGCCAGCTTATCGCTTTAGATATCTATGAAGGGAAATTAAAAGAATTAAAACGTCGTGCTAGAAGAAATCAAGTGCACAACATAGAAACCCGGTGGATAGAAAACAATAAGGTGATTAAAAAACTCCATGGGCAAGCCGATAGATTACTTTTAGACGCTCCATGTACTGGTTTGGGCGTATTAAAAAGAAATCCGGATTCCAAATGGAAGTTAAGCCCTGAGTTTTTAGATACGATTCGAAAAACCCAACAAGAAATTTTACAGGATTATTCTGCCATTGTAAAAAATGGTGGAAAGATGGTGTATGCTACTTGCTCCATTTTGCCTTCGGAAAATCAAGAACAAATTACTACCTTTCTTGCCAGTAAAGCTGGAGAAAGCTTTAAGCTTATAAAAGATAAAACCGTTAGCCCAAGTGAATCTGGTTATGATGGATTTTATATGGCGTTATTAGAAAAAAAATAAACATGAAGAAACATTACTTTTTACTACTCTTTTTTATTGGATTAAGCGCATTTGCACAACAACCATACTACGATGGGATAGATTTTACACTACCCCCAGCTCAGCTGTATAATGTATTGCAAAATAAGCTCGAAGATCATAACGCTAACTATAGCTATGGACAAGCTAGAGATATGATGAAAGTTGCCGATGAGTGGGAAGAAGATAATTCTCGTGTAGTACTGATTTACGGATACAATGACAATGATAATAACTGTACTACCGATTACACCAGACATAAGGATAACTTTGGTGGACAGAGCTGTGAATATAACCGCGAGCATGTATTTCCAAGAAGTTTAGCCAATCCAGGTATGGGAAGAGCCAATAACAATACGATTGGAATTGCTGCCGATCCACATAATATTAGAGCTGCCGATCAACAAGCCAACCAAAATAGACAAAACTATCCTTTCGGACCAGGCTCTGGAAATGCAAGAGTGATAAGCGGACAACATTGGTATCCTGGTGACGAATGGAAAGGTGATGTAGCGAGGATGATGATGTATATGTACGTACGCTATGGCGAACGTTGCCTTCCAAGCCTAGTTGGTACAGGCGCAACACAAAAC
>DATGSX010000126.1:0-6173 GCA_035302145.1 Flavobacteriaceae bacterium
TATGGATTACCGTAGCGCAATATTACACCCCTACAGGTCGATCCATTCAACGGCCATATAACAATGGGAAAAGAGCTTATTTTGCACACGCTGATTCTAGATATTTAGACGCTAAGTTCGAGGATGTAGACAAGATACCCGACTCCTTACGTTATGAAACTCCAAAAGGAAAAGTTGTGTATGGTGGCGGTGGCATCTATCCAGATGTTTATGTGGCTGAGTTAGAGAGTAAACAAGATGTGTCTATTCAGCGAATTTTAAGCCATGGGTTTATACAGTTTTTTGCTTTCGAGTATATCGACTCCCATCCTGATTTATTTAGAGGATTTAATAAAGAGGAGTTTATTAATGGTTACGAACCTACCGATCGTCTACTAAAGGAGTTTATGGAGTACTCGCATTTAGATAGAATAGATGTGGAGTGGGGAAAATACCAAGAGGAGTTGTCGAGTATGCTAAAGGCAAATTTAGCGATGCAACTGTTTGGAAAAGATGCTTATTATAGAACTTTATCGGATAGCGATAAGGTCATCCAAAAAACAAGACAGCTAGAGCTAATAGCTAGGTAAGCTTATCGTACGTGCTACAGCAGTACAGAATACTGCACAGCGATTTCTTGACTAATTATTTTGAGTTAGAAACCACCTTCTTTGCTTTGTTTACAATTAGAATAAGGACAATTCCACAAGCTAAAGCTAGTATAGAAATTATGGCAATCATACTATCTCCAGCAAATAAATTATCGAAATCTAATTTGGTTACATTCAAAATAATCATCAATGCACTTGCAATAAGAAATATGTAAGTAAATACTTTCATGGCTTTAATTAATTAAATAGTTCTTGAATATTGGCGGTAAATAACTTTACTGCAATCGCTAACAAAATTACACCAAATATTTTACGAATCACCTCAATTCCGTTTCTACCTATTAGTTTTTGTATTCTGGAAGATGTTTTAAGCACTATATATACTAAAACCATATTAGCAACAACCGCTCCAATAATCACTTCTATTTGATATTCAGCACGTAAAGATAATAGGGTTGTAAGGGTACCAGGCCCTGCCAATAATGGAAATGCTAATGGGAATACCGTAGCAGAAGTAACCCCATGGTCACTATCTTTAAAGAAGGTAATTCCTAATATCATTTCTAAGGCTATGAATAATAAGACTAAGGATCCTGCAACAGCAAATTCATTTGCATTTATCCCTATTAAGCTTAAAATACTCTCCCCTATAAATAGGAAAATAATCATCACCACACTAGCCACTAGTGATGCTCGTCCTGAATTGATATGCCCTACTTTTTCACGTAAAGAAATGACTATAGGAATGCTTCCTATAACATCAATTACGGCAAAAAGAACCATCGAGGCAGTTGCGAAATCCTTAAAATCAAAGCTCATTATTCGTAATAGTAAAATTTAAGGACAAAAATATCTATAATTATTCGAATCTAGTAATAAAAATAGATTAAATTGGATGAGGCTATTTCTTAATATTAGTGCTTGATTATGGTGCTATTATAAGTACACTACCCTTGTAGCGAAACCATTTTATCATTTTTAAATTTTAATAGCTATAGACACCAATTTTAATAACTTCTATTTTCATTAGAAAGATAGCCATGTTTTTAATCTTATCCTAAACTTGGGATATTCTATTTGCGAAATGTATTATCTTTGCCGTATGTTTCAAATAGGAAAAACCATAGTATCCGACGAGCTGATCGAAAAAGACTTTGTATGCAATTTAAATGCATGCAAGGGAGCTTGTTGTATTGAGGGCGATGCAGGTGCGCCAGTAGAAAAAGAGGAGGTGAAAATCCTAGAGGATATTTACGATAAGGTAAAGCCTTTTCTACGTCCCGAAGGAATAGCAGCGATAGAAGCGCAAGGAACTTCTATAGTGAGTGAATGGGGGGAGTTAGAGACTCCACTTATCGATGGGCGCGATTGTGCATATGTTACTTTTACCGAGACTGGCATAGCTAGCTGCGGAATAGAAGATGCGTATAATGCGGGGGTTATTGATTTTAAAAAACCCATTTCTTGTCACCTATATCCAGCAAGGGTTAAGCAACATTCTTCCTTTGCATCTGTAAATTATCATAAATGGGATATATGCGATGCTGCCTGTTCTTTAGGAGCCGAATTGCAGGTGCCTGTATATAAGTTTTTAAAAGAGGCATTGATAAGAAAGTTTGGCGAAGCTTGGTATGAAGACTTAGAAAAAGTAGCCGAAGAATATAAATAGTTTAAGCTTTTAATACATATAAAAAGGGCTGTAGTTACCGAAACTACAGCCCTTTTATTATATAAAGAAACTATGCTTATTTGTTTTTCTTTCTATTGTAGCTCGAATGGTACTCTTCGAGTAAGTTGATATAAGCTTTGACTAAGTCTTTAGATTCCAATAGAATACTGAAATATAGCGTAGTGTTTCTTGGACTAGACTCTTCTTTTCGAGTACGTGAAATTTGTTTTGCTACCTTATCGGAAATCTTATTTAAGAGTGCCGTTTCTTTTTTGAGTATGCTATCAATTTTCTCAAACTCACGTGCCGTGAATATTACATGAATCTCGTCTAGCATCTCTTTAATAGCTTGGTTGATTTCTTGTAAATCCTTTATTTGATTAAATCGCAAGGCTTTGTGGTTGTTGTTTACATACTTGTAGCTGTCTTTTGCGATAGTGTTTAAGGAGTTTGCAATGTCGGTAAGGCATCCTAAAATAATGATATAGAAGTTACTTCCGCGAACACTGGTTTCGTCAAGGTTTTTGATGAAGTAAAATATATTGTCACGAAGTTCGTCTATTTCTTCGTTTAACTTTCTCACTCCTTTTCTACTTTTCTTGAGCTTAGCTTTGTCCTGCTTGGATAGGCCTCGAAGCGTATCTCTGTAAATCTTACCAGTACGGTTTGCTACGTTTACAATGTTACCAGCGCTTTCCTCAATAATTCCTTGTACGGTTTTACTCTCTGTTTTCTTAAGTTTTGAACTGGTAATCGGTTCGGACTTTCTTTTGTGTGAAATATAGTTTCTAGTTAAAACTAGTACTACCAATAGAAGTAGGATGGCTATCATTACTTCTTGACCAATAAAGATTAAGTAAGCAAATGTAGCTGCAACGGTAAAGGCAATAATGGCAGTAAAGAACCAGCCTGCTACTACCTTAAGCACTCCTGCTATACGGTATACGGCACTATCGCGTCCCCATGCACGGTCGGAGAGGGAAGTACCCATTGCCACCATAAAGGTTACGTAGGTAGTGGATAATGGTAACTTGAACGAAGTAGCGATTGAGATAAGAATTCCAGAAACCATTAGGTTTATAGAAGCTCGAATCATATCGAACGATGGTTTCTCGGTGGTCTTGTAGTGCATTTCTACCGTGTCTGGTTGTTTAAACCTACTATCTATATAATCCCTGGTTTTCTTTGGTAAGATATAGTTTATTCCATCGGCTATTTGCGTACTAGTGCGCACTATTAATCTAGACATAAAGTTTGGCTCAAAGCGTTCTTGTAAACTGCTTTGGCTAGCTAAGCTTAATTCAGTTTGCGATACGGTTTTTGATTTTTTAGAAAACCAAAGTGTCAATACCATGATACCTCCAGCTAAGAATAAATAGCCTGGATGTGCGGTAACCGCTTCGCTTAATACTCCCATAGAGAAGTTTGAAGCTTCTACTCCAGAAGCGCTCCAAGCTTCGTAAGAAGATAGTGCAGCCAATGGTACTCCAATAAAGTTTACTAAGTCGTTTCCAGCAAACGCTAAAGCTAAACCAAAGGTTCCAACTGCGATTACAATGATTAGGATGCTTCGTTTAAAAATAGTGATAAATAACTGCGATAGAACTACTAAAACAACAAAGCTTATAAGTAATATCAACAAGCCTTTCGACTCAAGAAGGTCGGCTATGCCACCATAAAAAGGGGTTTCTTTTAAACCTTTAATCACTATAAAATACCCTAAACCAGTTAATGCTACTCCTCCGAAAATTGCACCGAAAGCACGCATTTTTTCTTGGTAATGAAATGTAAATATCAGTCGTGATATATACATTACAAAAGCACCCACACTAAAGGCTATGAGTATGGATAGGAAGATTCCGGATATGATTTCTGTTGCCTTTGAAGTGTTGATGTATTGCCATATGGCTGCTATAGGCTCGCCGTTTGCAGCTATTTTAATAAAAGACATCATTATCGCTGCTCCTAATAGCTCGAACACAATAGATACCGTGGTAGAGGTAGGTAGGCCTAAGGTATTAAAAAAGTCAAGAAGGAGGATATCGGCAATCATAACCGACATAAAGATGATCATTACCTCGTTGAAATAAAACCTCTCTGGGACGAAAATCCCCGACCTTGCAATTTCCATCATTCCACTGGAAGTAACAGCACCAAAAAACACACCTAAACTGGCGATGGTGAGAATGGTTTTAAAAGAAAGAGCTTTAGAACCTAAAGCAGAGTTTAAAAAGTTTACAGCGTCGTTGCTAACGCCTACTATTAAATCGGCAATCGCTAGGATTGATAATGCGGCTAGCATTAATAAATAAATATTGTCCATGTAGTTTTAGTAACTATTATTTAACGCAAATATCGGAATTTATAAACCTTCCAATGTTACCAAATGTTTAACAATGGCTTTTTATTAGAAGCGTTTTACAATTCTAATTCTCCTTAGTTAGGTGGATTAAGTCGTTGCAAGGCTTTATAAATCGATTATAAAATAACTATCTTGCACTAAAACTTAGCTTATTATGATGGAATGGGAAAGCCTTCTCTCTTTGCGACGTCAAGGAGATACAGAACCACGATTACGTGTGGAACAACAACCAACTCGACTTGGGTTTGATGTAGATTACGATCGAATAGTATTCTCTTCGGCGTTTCGTAGCCTACAGGATAAAACTCAAGTAATTCCGTTGTCTAAAACCACTTTTGTACATACCCGACTTACGCATAGTATGGAGGTTTCTGTGGTAGGACGGTCCATAGGGCGATTGGTAGGTCAAGCCATTATAGAGAAGCGACCAGAGCTATATAAAGTTTTGGGATATGAGTTCAATGATTTTGGAGCTATTGTTGCCGCAGCAGCTTTGGCGCACGATATTGGAAACCCGCCTTTTGGACATAGTGGAGAGCAAGCTATTGGCCGATTTTTTTCTCATGGAAAAGGGAAGCGTTTTAAAGATCAATTAACGCCAGAGGAGTACCAAGATTTAATCGATTTTGAAGGGAATGCGCAAGGTTTTAAAATGTTGAATGAATCTCGTGATGGGATGCAAGGTGGACTTAGACTCTCGTTTGCTACTTTGGGTGCCTTTATGAAATATCCGAAAGAATCCCTGCCTAAGAAACCTACAAGTGGAGCCAGCGATAAAAAGTTTGGGGTCTTCCAATCGGATAAAGAGTTTTTTCATAAAGTGGCAAGAGAGCTAGAGCTAAAACCTATAGAAAGTGATGGAGTAGTGCGCTATCATAGACATCCGCTTGCTTTTCTGGTAGAAGCAGCCGATGATATATGTTATACCATTATCGACTTTGAAGATGGAATAAACCTAGGTTGGATTCCTGAGGAGTTTGCGTTGGAGTACCTTATGAATCTTGTAAAGGATACGCTGATTGTAGAAAAGTATAATAAGCTAACAAGATCCTCGGATAGGTTAGCCTATTTACGCTCTTTGGCAATTAATACCTTGGTGAATGAGGCAGTTACTATTTTCATTGAGAATGAAGAAGCTATTTTAAAGGGAGAGTTTAATACGGCATTATTGGATAAAAGTAAATACAAAGCACAAATTGCTGATATTATCCGTTTGAGTGTAAACAAAGTTTATAATAGCCGAGAGGTTGTAAATAAAGAGATTGCGGGATATAAAATGTTGGAAACTCTCTTAGAGGCCTATACTACTGCGTTTGAACACCACTTTAAGGGGGAGGCGACTTCTTATGATAAACTTTTGTTGATGGAGTTTCCTTACTTAAAAGAAGAACTATCGACCTATGAATATCTTATGCAAGCTTGTGACTTTGTAGCTAGACTTTCTGATGGGAAAGCAGTACGCTTATTTAATCGCCTTCAAGGAGCAGTTTAATCTAATGACTGTAATGCGGTAAGAATATCGGTGGTAGAAATACCTACAAGCTTTTCTAGT
>DATGSX010000127.1:0-2212 GCA_035302145.1 Flavobacteriaceae bacterium
AACAAGGGTATCTGGAAACCACCACCCATCTCGTTCGATAACGCCTTGTGCTAAATATTCTAAGTTTACTTGATGGCAAATTCCCATTCCAGGGGGAACTACCGAGAAATTATCGAAAGTACCTTGTGCCCACTTAAGAAATTCATAGCGTTCACTATTTCGCTGATATTCGTATTCCACATTTTTTTGATAGGAATAATCTGTGCCGAAAAAATCAACCTGAACTGAGTGATCGACAACCAAATCTACAGGAATAGAAGGGTTTATTTTTGAACCATCCATTCCATGTCGTCTGACTTCATCACGAATAGCAGCTAAATCTACTACAGAAGGTACGCCAGTAAAATCTTGCATAAGCACACGTCCTGGTTTAAATGGTACTTCGGAATCCGTTCCCTTAGCATTCCAATGCATCAATGTATCTATGTGCTCTTGGGTAACACTAAAGCCGTCTTTATTTCTAAGCGCATTCTCCAATAATATTCGAATGCTGAATGGCAATCGAGCAATGTTTTCTCCTGATTTTTGTAAATCAGTTAAAGATATAGTCTTCATGAAGTTAAATTATTTTTTGATTATGACTTTCTAAGTTACGAAATAAGCGATCGTATTGAGCCATAGATAGTTGAATTTACATTTAATTAACAAATAGCATCTCAGTATCCATACTCTTGTTAGCTACGCTCCTGAAAGATGTGGATACAATTAATAATTGTATCTTTATGCAAACTCTACTCTTCTTTTAAAACCCTTAAAATGATGTGAATAGAGTTAAATAGTTTTAACCTTTCAAATAATTCAATCAACTTATGGCAGTAACTCCTTCAAATATGATACCCTTAGGAACTAAAGCCCCAGACTTTACTTTACCGAATACTGTAAACGATCATTTAATTTCCTTAGAAGATGTTCGTGGCAAAAAAGGAACAGTCATCATGTTTATCTGCAATCATTGTCCTTATGTAAAACATGTAAACAAAGAGTTAGTCAGGCTTTGCAATGATTATCGCGTTACAGGTTTTGGCTTTGCCGCAATTAGCAGTAACGATGTGGAGAACTATCCACAAGATGGACCACAGAAAATGAGAAAGGTAGCTTTAGAGAACAACTATCCGTTCCCTTATTTATACGATGAAACCCAAGAGGTTGCCAAAGCCTATGATGCAGCATGCACTCCAGATTTTTATTTATTTGATACCGATTTAAAGCTGGTTTATCGTGGCCAATTAGATAGTTCTAGACCGGGAAATAGTATTCCTGTGAATGGTATAGATTTACGCCAAGCACTAGATGCGATACTAAATAACAACCCTCCTTTAAAAACTCAAATACCAAGTATGGGGTGTAATATAAAATGGAAGATATAATAAAATTATTAAAACAAGTAAAGAGCTGTAAACAGCTCTTTACTTGTTTTAATGGAATAAGTTGTAATTACTTTATTTTTACTAAGTCTACATCGAAAATCAAAGTAGCATTTGGAGGTATAACTCCACCTGCACCGTGACTTCCATAAGCTAAGTCCGATGGAATAATCAATCTTGCTTTCGTTCCCTCGGCAAACAATAATAATCCTTCATCCCAACCAGAAATTACTTGTCCTGTTCCTACTGGAAACTCAATAGGTTGATTTCTTTGATGCGAAGAATCGAAGACCGTACCGTCTAATAACATTCCAGTGTAATGCACCGAAACTGTATCACCTTTGGTTGGTTTTTCTCCCGATCCTGTTTCCGTTATTTTATAATGTAAGCCGCTGGCTGTTTTTTCAAAACCTTCTGTCAACTTACGCATTTGCTCTTCTTGTTTTTTAGCAGCTGCCGCTTCGCGTTCCTTTTTTGATGCTACAAACTTTTCAAAAGCTGCTACAGCATCCCAGCTTTCTGCTGCTTCGCCAACACGAACTATTTCTAACTTTTCAATTTTATCTCCTTGTTGGATAGCGTCTACAACATCTTGGCCTTCTACTACCTTTCCAAACACCGTATGTTTATTATCTAACCATGGAGTTTCCACATGGGTAATAAAGAACTGACTTCCGTTTGTTCCAGGTCCAGCGTTTGCCATAGACAGAACACCTGGGGTATCGTGTTTTAATTCTGGGTGGAACTCATCGTCGAACTGATATCCAGGTCCACCAGTTCCTGTTCCTTGTGGATCTCCACCTTGCACCATAAAGTCAGCTATTACTCTGTGAAATACCAACCCATCA
>DATGSX010000128.1:0-24710 GCA_035302145.1 Flavobacteriaceae bacterium
TTCTTTGTTACCTCGATAAAATGCAGTATTTTTAGTCCTCATAAATGGGTGGTTTAAAAGTATAATATTTGTGTCTAATTAATTCAAATATAAGACTTTACACCCATTTTTAATAGACTTAAATGAATATTTCGGGTTAAAGACACGGATTATGGAGGTGGCGTGGATACCAAAAATGGCCACATGCTTCTTTTGAATGCTGGAAAAAACAGCTATACTTTGGAAATGGAAGGAGATGTTTGGATTTACTTTCAACTTCCAATGATAAAGGTAAATGACGTTCCTTTTATTCTTCGCAGAAGTTTAATACCACCGAATAAAAGCATAGAGGAGTCCTTTGCCTATTTTAAAAATAAGGAGTTAGAAGTTTTGTCAAATTTGACTGATACGGATATGGAGTTGGAGTGTTATGAAAACACCATAGTAGAACAGGATGGAAGTTACTTTATGTTCTGGGAATATACTGTCCCTAAAGGTTTAACTCAGAATTCAGAGTTGTGGAAGGAGCATACCGCGTACGAATCCTATAATTTAAGTGAAAAGAAAATGTATTTGTTGGATGTAATCCATGAGAATAATTTTTTCCGATTTGCCTATAATACCTCTAGTACAGATAGACAAGAGGCTGAAGATTTTTTGATGAACCTGGCCGATGGTCTGCGATATTATAATAAGAATATCGATTCGGTAAAACTCGCTGAAAGTATTTATGAAGGGAAAGCGTATTATGAAGAGTAAGAGAGAAAGCTTCTTCATAAGAAGACGCTTCGCAAGTTCAGCGCGTCGTCGAAGGATAGTGGGTACGATTTGCAAACTCGCGTCAGTGCATAGAATATCAAATTGTACAGGATTCTTCGACTTCGCTCAAGATCCGATACTTAGAAACGGACATCGAGTGTAGATGGTAGTCAGAGTCTTAAAAGTAACATCTCAAGTTAGTTTCACAAGAAACGGAAACAGCAAATTCGCAAATCAACAAATCAGCGCACTAGCACCAACACTCGTTTACAATCTTTTTAACTTTTCATTGCTACTATATCTTAAAAAAGTTACCTTTCTCTATCAAACAAAAAAATCAAAAAGAGAATGATAAAAAAGATAGCTGTTTTAGGACTGGGAAAAGTAGGTAGTTTAGTTGCTACCTTACTAAGCTCGAAGTATGAAGTAATTGGAATGGATCAATCCGAAGCAAAAGAGAAGCTTCCTTTTAAAGTAGTGGCAGGGGATGTTTCGGACGATAAAAGTTTACGTGAGTTTCTAAAAGATAAAGATGCGGTGGTTTCCTGTTTGCCCTATTTTTTAAATATAAAAGTAGCTGAAACTGCAGTGGACTTAGGCGTACATTATTTTGACTTGACCGAAGACGTACCTACGTTACATGCCATTCAAAAAATGGCGAAAGACAGCACATCTGTCTTAGCACCACAATGTGGATTAGCACCAGGTTTCATTGGTATATTAGGAGCCGGACTATATAGTCAATTCTCCGAGATACGTTCGGTTAAACTAAGAGTAGGAGCTTTGCCATTACATCCTATGGGACAATTAGGCTACAGCTTTACATGGAGCGCAGAGGGCGTTATAAATGAATATTTAAACGATGCGGAAGTAATTCATAACAAAGAGCGTAAAATGCTTAGTTCGCTTGAAGATGTAGAGTCTATCAACATCAACGGACGTCAATACGAAGCCTTTTTAACTTCAGGTGGTTTGGGAACCATGTGCGAGACTTTGGAAGGCAAAGTAGATACGCTAAATTATAAAACCATTAGATACCCTGGACATAGGGACGGAATGAAATTATTCCTCTATGATTTACTGATGAAGAATGATAGAAAATTGGCGAAAGATATTTTAAATAATGCTTTGCCATTGGTCGATGACGATATTGTTTTGGTTTATGCCGCAGTGGAAGGGAAAATTGATGGACAGTTGCGAAGAAAAGAGTTTTCAGAGTCCTACAGAAATGTAGAAATCGATGGGAAGGATTGGCGTGCTATTAGTTGGACTACAGCTTGTAGCATCTCGGCGGTAGTAGATATGGTTTCGGAAGGGAAGTTGAAGAAAAAAGGTTTTGTTAAGCAAGAAGAAATCCCATACGATCTATTTATAAATTCTCATTTTGGTTCGATGTATGAGAAGTATAAGGATCCGAAGTAGGAAAGAATAGACACGAGTTGTAGACTCGCGTCAGCCTTATTGCGAGTAAGTCACCTCTATTTTCCACAGCGGATAGCGCGAGTTTGTAACTCGCGCTTATAGAGTCTAAAAGATATTATTTAAACTATTCAAAATGAGTAGAAGATATAAGTTCTATAATCCAGAAGGAGCTTACTTTGTTTCTTTTGCTACAGTAAATTGGATAGATGTTTTTATAAAGGATATCTATTTAAATATTTTAGCAAATAGCATTGCTTATTGTCGGGAAGCTAAAGGAATGGAGTGCTTTGTATACTGCCTTATGCCTAACCATGTTCATTTAATTTTTCGAGATGAAAATGGAAACCCATCTGGATTGCTGAGAGATTATAAGAAGTTTACAGCCTAAGCTGTTCTTAAAGCTATTGCAGGAAATTCAAAAGAAACTGAAAAAGAGAAATGGCTTAGTATATTTAAGAAAGAGGGAGATAAAAACCCTCGAGTTTCAAAATACCAGTTTTGGCAACATAACAATCAACCGATTGAATTATGGAGTACAGCATTTATAAAACAAAAGCTTCTTTACATACATCAAAATCCTGTAGATGCTGGTTTAGTTACAGAAGCAACAGAGTGGAAATATAGTAGTGCTCGAAATTATGCAGAAATGGATGCGATGATAGAAGTGGACGATATTGGGTTTTTGAGATGAATAGTTAGGGTAGAGACACGAGTTGTAAACTCGCGTCAGCCTTTTTGCGAGTAAGTCACCTCCGTTTTCCCAAATCGAATAACGTGAGTTTGCAACTCACGAAGTAATCGAGTACGAATTGTAAACTTTTGCCAACCTTGTTTTAGTAAATCATAGCTGTTTTCCCACAGCGGATAACACGAGTTTGTAACTCGCGAAGTAATTGGACATAAGTTGTAAACTTGGGCTAGCCTCAATGGTCAGGATATTACAAACTGACGTATAAAATAAATAGTTTTCGTTTGAATTTATAACAGGACTGTTTTTTTATTTACCCTATCTTTGTTACAAAATACGGCATAGTTTACCCCATATTTGTGACAAATAAAACATTATGGGTATTTCGATTTACAAACTAAAGCTTGCGTAGATGCAAACTATCATGGTTAGGATGTAATAAACTAACGTATGTAATAAATAGTTCGTTTGCATTTATGACAGAGAATTTAATCTTATAACATCGATTTCACTGCCTTATTTATTTTTCTTTTATTCCAACCATTAAAAACATCTATGATTTGTCCTTGACTATTTATTAAAACCATTGTTGGTACAGCCGTAACTTTTGCGTTTTTTGTGTGATTTACTTCTGTTTTAAAAGTGGATAGATAGTTTGCTTCTTTTGCTGTGAAAAATCTGTTAATCATTTCTGGAGTATCTATGTCATTAATCCCGATTACTGTTAAATTATCTTTGTATTTTTCTTGAAGCTCTATGACGTGTGGAATTGCTTTAAGACAAGGAAAACAACTTAAATACCAAAAATCTAATAATATAGCCTTATCATCTTTTAATATATCTGTTAATGTAACTGAACTTCCATCGAAGAACTCTAGGTCGGTATACAGTAGTTCATTTTCAATATATTTATAATTTACAGGTCTTTCTTGCACATTAGAAATGGATGGTTTTTCAGCAAAAGCGACAAAAGCACTTAATGAAAGCCCTAGAAAAGCAAAAGATAAATAAAAAGTGATTTTACGCATAATGTTTTGTTGAATTATTGATTAAGTCTTTCTGTAAAATCCTTGTATAAATCTTTAAGTATTAATTGTTGATCTTCTTCATGAACGGTAAAATGTTCCAAAGGTATGTTGGAATTGATATTTAAATATTCTATTTCATAATATTCATATTCTTCTATATTTTCAAAATGTCCTGAAAAGCTATATGCTATAGGCAAAAAATCGGATTTTCGAATATAGTGATGCATAACTGCATCTTCCATAAAATTCTTTCTATTTCTTGTAGAAATGGAAAGAATATAGACAGGAGTACCATTATGAATAGCTTCTTCCACATTCACCTTCTTGATATAGAATAGTTTAGCAATCAAGCTATTCATTTGTCTAAAAGGTCTTTTTGTTTCATAATGCCCCATTATTAAATAATCATCAAACCCATATATATAGGATAAGAAGTTATTGTCCTCTTTATTTATAATATGTGTTTTTGACGGATAGGAAAGAGAATCAAGAGTACTTCTACTAATTAAAAGATTGTTACCATCATACTTAGTGAATGTATAATTATTTTTAGCTCCCAAAACATCTATTTTATGATAGGCAGCCGCCACAATATCTTCTCTATTTACTTTTAGGCTACAAATAGCTGTTGTTTGTATGGTATCACTTTTAGAAAAAGGCATAACCTTTCTGTCTATTCTGAATATCTTGGTCTCGATACTGTTCAAAGCAGCATCCGTGTTTTTAACCAACTTCCTTGCTTTTATGGTTTGTGCCTTACAAGATGTGGAGAGTATAAGTAATAAACTAAAAAATGATAGTATAGACTGGATTTTATTTTTCATTACGGAGTGATTATATAGTATTTGTAAATATGATATTACAAAAAGAAATTTATTAGCTTCGTAAAGATGCCACCCTCATTTGCCACTGAATGATTACATATACCACTACCTCCGTCAGTACACTTACAACCTCTAATTTTTCCCCAAAACCATTTTCTTTTAAATTTGCAACTTTCACATCCATCACCAGCACATGTATGTTTATTAAAAAGATATGCTTCATACTCTGGATCGCCAATAAAAATATTATCATCTTCAATTATTAATTCAGCTTGATAAGCTATAGTAAATCCATCTTGGAATCCAATGATTGTCAAGAAAGCATCTTTTTTTTTCCTCTACTGGATTGAAACCATAATCTATATTAATATTTTCAACCTCTTGAAGTAATTCATGATTAATTATATAATCTTTGTACTCTTTAATATTAAAAGTTTCAGTAGCTTCTTCCTCAATGATTCTTGCAATTAAGTGTCTTTGATTAGATTCTACTTTTCCTTTTGATTCAATTTCAATATTATCTGTTTGTTGAAGGTTTACACTCTCGCTACTACATGATTGAAAAGTAATGATAGTTAATAAAAAGATTGCTAAACCGTTAATGACTTGTGTTAATCTCATAACATTATAATTTTTAAAATTATAATTATCATAATAAAGTATAGCTAAAGTTTTAATAATAAACAAATTTTAATGAAAGAAGCCGACTTCAATATTGAAGTCGGCTTTATAATAAAGAGATAATAAATTAAAACTAGTCTTTTATAATCGTAAGCTCATCGATGATGTGGGTAGCACCAGCAAGTTTATCAATTACAAATAATACGTAACGGATGTCTACGTTTATGGCACGTTGTAATTCTGAATCGAAGATAACGTCACCAGCCATGGCCTCGATGTTTCCGTCGAAGGCAATTCCTATAAGTTCACCGTTTGCGTTAAGCACTGGCGAACCAGAGTTCCCTCCTGTAATATCGTGGTCGGTTAAGAAGTTTACTACTAACTCTCCATCTTCGTTTGCATACTGACCGTAATCTCTGGCTTTATTCAGCTCGATTTGCTTTTGTGGCATATCAAACTCTTCATCTCCAGGAATATATTTAGCAACAGTAGCATCTAGGGTAGTGTAGTTATTAATTTTTGCATCTGCATTCAAAGGATCTTCTGGTAATGCACGTACTGTTCCATAAGACAAACGTAAGGTGCTGTTTGCATCTGGATAATACTTTTCCTTTGGATTTGCTTCACGCATACCTTTTATCATCAAACGGAACGCTCTTTGGAATTTAGCATTTTGCTCTTTTTCCTCGTCGGTTTGTGCTCTATAGTGATCTAATAAGGCAGTGGATAACTGATATAAAGGATCGTTGTCCAACTTCTCTTTATCTACATTTTCTAAGAACTCCTGTGCGGATTCTTTAGAACGGAAAATACTGGTTTCGAATGCTTCAACGATATAATCAGTGAAGTCTCCGTTTAGTTCTTTTCCTAATTTAGCTACGTAAGGAGAAATTAAATCTTCTCCACCTTTTGCATAGTACAGGTTTAGTTGTGCAGCTAGTAGGGCTTCTTCTACATTCATGTGAAGTTTGTTGTATCGAGACTCCACTTGACTCTTAAGTCTTGGTAACAAAGCTTCTTGCCCTTTTTCGTTTTGCTCTAGGTAATGATTAATTCCATTTCCTAAAACATAAGGTAAAGGGGCCAGGGCGCTAGCACGTAATAAACCACCCATTAAATAATTGTCATGACGAGCCTTTTCGTTAGTAGCAGCGTAGTACGCATAAATTGTTGGCATTACATCGGCATAGGTATCTCTATTTTTGCGTTTGTTGGCCCACTTAATGAATTTCTTTTCTGCTTTTGCTTTTGTAGCAGCAGTTTGGTGTTCTTTAAGTGCGTCGATCATTCCTTGACGGTTCTTCCAGTAGTTAGCAATTCCTGCGTACTTAGAAGCGTAGTCTAATTGGATTTCTCTGTCCTCATCCATATAGGATTTAAGCACGTCCATTGCAACTCTAGAGCCTTCTACCCAAGCTGGATAAGCAAACTCAGCGTTTTGAGAGATTCCAGCCGATGGCATCCAACGGTTCGTACGTCCTGGATAACCAAGAATCATAGCAAAATCTCCTTCTTTATGTCCGTTAAGACTAATGTTGAGATGTTGCTTAGGCTCTAAAGGCACGTTATCTTCTGAGTAAGGTGCAGGGTTCCCATCTTCGTCAGCGTAAACGCGGAATAAAGCGAAATCTCCTGTGTGGCGTGGCCATTCCCAGTTATCGGTATCGCCACCAAATTTACCAATGCTTTGCGGTGGTGTACCAACTAGACGAACATCTTCGTAATCTTGGTAAACAAAGTAGTAGAACTCATTTCCGCTATAGAAAGACTTTACTGAAACGGTATACCTTCCATTTTCGTTATTTTCTTGTTCTATTTTAGCGCTTTCTTGCTGAATGGCTTTACCACGCTCTTCTTCGCTCATATCGTCGGTTAATTTCGATAAAATACGATCGGTAACATCATCCATTCTTACAAAGAATCGTACAGAAAGGTTGTCAGGTTTTAATTCCTCTGATTTATCTGCTGCCCAAAATCCATCGTTTAAGTAATCGTTTTCTGGGGTAGATAATTGTGCTATGTTGCCATAGCCACAGTGGTGGTTGGTAAGAACTAATCCCGTAGACGATACGATTTCTGCGGTACATCCACCACCAAACTGAACAATGGCATCTTTTAAACTACTATTGTTAATACTATAGATTTCTTCCGCGGTGAGCTGTAAGCCCATCTTTTCCATGTCGCGATGGTTGAGCCTCTCGATGTGCATCAAAAACCACATTCCTTCGTTTGCATAAACAAATGTGGTGCTTAGCATAACGAGAAGCAAAACTAGTTTTCTCATAATTTAGGTTTTTATTAAAAGTATAATTCCCACAAATTTGCACATAATTGACATATATCCTGGTGTTTTCTCTTGATAAATCCAAGGGCACTATGCTATTTGGTATTAACTGAAATTTATGTTGTCAAGAAATTAGATTTTAAATGAACGATAGTTCTGAGGTAACCAATAGAAGTCATTTAAGTAGAATTGGGTTAAACAAAATAGTAAAGGTAACCGCAGTAGTTTCTTAGAATATGCTTTTAGAAGTGTAATCTAGGTTCAATACTTCGAATAAAGCATACTTACACTATAATACTAAGCTAGTATATTATTTTATTGTTTGTTAAACTCCTATTTTTGCTTTTTTGGAAATGGAAGTGTGAAAGCTTTAAGTCGAAGACCAATCGAAAACTTCGGCTATTTTATTCCAACTAGTTGAGAATTAAAGAATCTATAAAACCAATTTAATTCTTTTAATTGTCTGCTTAAAAAAAATAATAGCTATTTAGGTAACCGTGGTTCGAAATTCTCCCACATTAAAAAACTAAGAAATCTTATATGCTTAATTTTAAAAATTACAGGCTATCCATACTATTGGCTAGCTTTCATATTCTTATTGTCGCTGCCAGTAATTATTTGGTTCAGTTTCCGATTAGCGTTTTTGGATTCAAAGCCACTTGGGGTGCTTTTACTTTTCCATTTATATTTTTGGCTACCGATTTGACCGTTCGACTTTTAGGTGCGAAAATTGGGAGAAAAGTTATTCTTTATGCCATGTTTCCCGCTTTGGTAGTTTCTTATTTGTTCACCAACGGATTTAGACACGGAACTTGGTTGGGAGTAGACCAATTATTTAGTTTTGATTTATTCGTAGCTCGGATTGCCATTGCCAGTTTTGCAGCCTATGTAATCGGTCAATTAATCGACGTTTATGTGTTTAATCGACTACGACAAAGCAATACCTGGTGGTATGCACCAGTGGCTTCCACACTTTTAGGAAACTTGATCGATACGTATGCCTTCTTCTTTATTGCTTTTTACAAAACTTCTGATGTTTATCTAGCTGAAAACTTAGTGGAAATAGCTACGGTTGATTATTTTTTCAAAGTACTAATCAGTGGTATATTCTTTTTACCACTTTATAAAATACTATTAAATAGTTTGGTGAAAAGATTAAAACCAGTGTAAGAAGATAGGTGATGTGTTTTAGAGGGTAGAAGCTGTACTATATACTATTTATTACCCTATGAATATTGTGTAATAAATCAGATCGTCTTGTTCTAAATAGAAGTTCAGACGATCTGATTTGAACACTAAAAGCAGGTGTATTGTAGGTAGCAAAAGAAAAACTACTACGAGGTTTTAATATCTAAAAGCTCTTCTAAATTCAGTTCTTTCGTAGAGATTTTACGCATTTCTACTTTTCTTATTTTTCCTGTAACCGTGGTAGGGAAGGAATCTACAAACTTCCAGTACCTAGGAATTTTATAATGAGCTATTTGGTCATTACAAAATCGAGTTAAATCTTCTGAAGTAATTGCCTCTCCCTTTTTTACTTTTACCCAAGCCATAATTTCTTCTCCATACTTTTCGTCAGGCACACCGATTATATGCACGTCTTCGATAAATGGATTGGTGTGTAAAAACTCTTCGATTTCTCTAGGAGAGATGTTTTCACCACCTCGGATAATTACATCTTTAATTCTTCCTGATATATTTACATATCCTTCTTCATCCATTATCCCTAAATCCCCCGTATGCATCCAGTTAGCTTCGTCTATAGCTTGTTGAGTGGCTTGAGGATCGTTCCAATACTTAAGCATTACCGAATACCCTCTGGTGCAAACCTCACCAGGTATACCACGTTCTACTATTTCCCCCGTATCTGGATCTATGATTTTCATTTCTAGATGATCTTGAATAGTACCTACCGTACTCACTTGTTTGTTTAATGGTGTTCCTATAATAGTCTGTGTAGATACAGGCGATGTTTCTGTCATTCCATAGCAAATAGAAACTTCTTTCATATACATTTTAGATTGAACTTGTTTCATTACCTCAATTGGGCAAGGGGAACCAGCCATAACACCTGTTCGTAAAGAAGTTAGGTCATATTCATCAAAATTAGGAAGTGCTAATTCGGCGATAAACATCGTTGGGACTCCGTAAAGAGAAGTACACTTTTCTTTTTGAACCGCATCGAGGGTTTTATCTGCACTAAAACTTTCATTTGGAATTACAATACAAGAACCATGTGTGGTACAAGCTAAGTTTCCAATGACCATTCCAAAGCAGTGATAAAATGGAACGGGAATACACACGCGATCTTTTTCTGTGTAATGCAATCTTTCGCCAACGAAATAACCGTTATTTAAAATATTATGATGGGATAAAGTCACCCCTTTAGGAAAGCCAGTAGTTCCAGATGTATATTGAATATTGACTGCATCATCGAATTGAACCTGTTCTTCAAATTGTTTTAACCTTTCTTCTTTAATGGTCTGTCCAGTTGCTAAGAAAGACTCCCAGTTGGTTTCAAAATAGATGGTTTCTTTTAATTCATTACAATACTGTGCTACTTCGCCTACCATGCTTCGATAATCACTTGTTCTAAAAGTAAGTTGTGAAAATAGCAGCCGTACGCCTGATTGGTTTAAGGCGAACTTTAATTCATTGGTTCGGTAGGAAGGATTAATATTCACTAAAATAGTACCAATTCTAGCAGTAGCGTATTGCAAAAGCACCCATTCGTAGCAGTTGGGTGCCCAAATTCCTATTCGATCACCAGGAGTAACTCCATTGGCGATTAAAGCTTTGGCAACTTCGGTTGTCTGATTCCAAAACTCTTGATATGTGGCGCGATAGTTTTGATGAAGGCTAACCAGAACCTCTCGATTTGGAAACTTCTGAACGGTTTCTTTTAAATTTTGTCCAATAGAAGTTCCAAGAAGTGGTTTGCTGGAAGCTCCATGCGTATAAGACAATTGTTTTGACATTATATTTCTTGAAATTGTTATTTATTTGAAGTAAATATAATGAAATAGAGTAGAAGGTTAATTCCTGTAATAGTTAATTGTTTTTTAGGTGAGTTATTGTCAGGGTATTGAGTGTATATTGCTTTTTTGACAATTATAGTTGCTCTAAAAACTCAATTCGTTTTTCGATAGGAGGGTGGGTGCTAAAAAGATTGTTGATGCTAGCCATAAAACCTCCGCTATTTTGCGCGTTTTTAGAAGGAGTATTGTCAATAAACATTTCTTTTACATCTTCGTTCTTTATAGATTCAATAGTTGAGTTCCCCGAAATTTTTCGAAGTGCTGAGGCCAATGCCCATGGTTTTCTTGTCATTTCGGCAGCACCACTATCCGCTAGGTATTCTCTTTTTCTGCTTAATGCAAGCTTAAATACAATAGACAGTAAATAGGCTACAAACACAATTATCATTATTACGATAATAGCACCGCCACCACCGCCTTTATCATCTCTTCGTCTTGATCGACTACCCATACCTCCGTAAAGGAAGGATCTAAAAGCAATTTGTGCTAAAAAAGAAAAAATGCCGACAAAGATTATGGAAATAACCAATAAGCGAACGTCTTTATTCCGGATGTGCATCAGTTCGTGTGCAATTACGCCTTCTAACTCCTCGTCGTCTAAAGTTTCGATAATGCCTGTAGTAAGGGTAACGGTGTAGTTTTCTTCTTTTAAACCACTAGCGAAGGCGTTTAATGCTGGGCTGTTTATGACCCGTAGCTTTGGCATAGGCATACCTACGCTCATGCACAAGTTTTCGGTTAGGTTGTACACACGCATGTTGTCACGCCGTTCCAATGTTTTGGAGCCAGCAGCAAGATTAATCATCTTTGCATTGGCAAAATATGCAATAGCGAACCATATAGCTACGCCTATAAGTACAAAAGGTATGGTTTCGAGAAACATTTGTGTACTAGCCTCCCATTGTATTCCATATTCTCTGTGAGCAGTAGCATAGGTTGTAAATGCAAATACGGCCAACAGTATTAAAGAAGGAAAAGCCAGAAGCAAGAGAATCGATTTTCTGTTGTTTCGATTGATTTGCTTCTGGAGTCCGATATATTTCATATTTGGATCCTAATATTATTAAAACTCCACTGCTGGTGGGGTGTCCATTTGCTGACGTTGTTCTGCTCCTACATCGAACATAGGTTGTGAAGTGAAGCCAAACATTCCGGCAAATACCACATTTGGAAATTTTTGAATAGATGTATTAAGCTCACGCGTAGCAGAGTTAAAGTAACGACGAACAGAAGCTAATTTATTTTCGATATCCGCCATCTCCTCTTGAAGCTGCATAAAGTTAGCGCTAGCCTTTAAGTCTGGATAAGCTTCCACTTGAATATTCAACCCTCGCATTGCAGAAGTAAGCTGTTGTTCTGCTTGGATTTTATCGTTTATAGAAGTTGCTTGTACTGCCTGCTGACGTGCATTGGTTATAGCTTGCAACGTTTGTTGCTCATGCTTTACATATCCCTTCACTGCGTTGACTAATTGTGGGATTAAATCGTGACGTTGTTTTAATTGTACATCGATATCCGCAAAGGCATTTTCACGATTATTGCGCAAACGTACTAGTCCGTTGTAAATAGCTACCACCCAAATAACAAGTACGGCGACAACAATAATGGTAATTAAGATTCCTGGCATAATAAATAGATAGTTAATTGATTAATTAAGAACGCTTAAAAATACGTAAAATATTGATTTAATAAGAGCTTTTAATAAAAATACACTGTAAAATTTTTTCGCTTAAAATAATTTACTCTTTTCTAAAAGCTCTTAGAAATCTTTATTAAACCTTATTCTAACAAGAAGTTTAGTTGTTTCAACTCGTAAAATATAGGTGTATATAAAAGGTATTATAAATCATGTGAATTCCTATTATTAATGATGTGAAATACATAATAAGTCTGTTACTTTGTAAGCTAATATTGTAGCAAGCTTGGCGTGTATTAACAAAGTTAATCCTGCTTTATTGCCTATATTTAGAGCATACTTTTAATAGAACAGTGGAGCAAGAATTCAAAAAGAAAAAATCGATCGGACACAAGCTACTAGTGCTTTTAGGATGGGCATTGGTAGCCACCTTGATTACTATCTTCTTGCTACTGCTTTTTATTCGTACCCCATGGGGGCAAAATGTAATAGTACAACGCGCTGTAAAGTATGTATCTAATAAAACCCATACAGAAGTCGCTATTGATAAGCTTTTTATCACATTTGATGGAAAAGTTATTCTCAAAGATTTTTATTTAGAAGACGAGAAAGGTGATACTTTGATTTATTCGAGGTCTTTAGAATTAGATGTGCCAATACTGCCTATTCTTAAAGGGAATACCATTTCTATTAACTCGGTAGACTGGCGCGGATTAAAAGCTAACATAGTGCAAAATGATACTTTGGAAGGTTATAATTTTCAGTTTCTAATCGATGCTTTTGCTTCGGGTGACGAGACACAAACCGAAGGTACGGACAAACAGGATAAACCATTAAAGTTTAATCTTGGGACCATCTATCTTCAAGACTTCGACGTTACTTATAAAGACGTTGCCACTGGAATTAATAGTAAAATAAAGTTTGCTGAACTAGACTTGGGTTTTGATAAGATAGACTTAGAAAACATGGACTTTCGTCTATCCAACACTTATTTAACCGATGCAAATATACAGTTGCATCAAACATCTGTAGTAGGCATAGCCGAAAGCGAAGGGACTTCCACTTTGCCATACCTAGTTTTAGATAAATTAGGTTTTTCCAACGTAATGATGGAGTATACATCGGAAGAAACCGGAATGATAGCTAACTTAAACTTAGGAGATTTATACTTGGAGCTACCAAAAGCCGATATAGCTAATAAGGCTGTTTTTGTTGAGATGCTTCGTCTTACCAATACGAATATTGATGTAAAAAGCTACAAAGATAAACCTAAGTCTATAGAACCGAAGTTGGCAGAAACCACATCGGATACTTTTACGTGGCCTGATTTAATTCTAGAAGTAAAGGAAATCGATTTGCGAAATAACAATCTAAGTTATGTTGTGAATGATGCGGAGGTTAAGAAAGATGTGTTTAATTCGAATGCTTTACTAATAAACGACTTTACTTTACAAGCAAAAGGAGTTTTTTTAAAAGATAAAACTGCAGGAATACAATTAAATGCCTTGCATTTTAAAGAGCAATCTGGAATCCACCTAAAAGAATTTAAGGTAGATCTTGCAGCAAATGATCAAGAAATAAAGCTTAATGAACTAAAACTACTTTTAAACAATAACCGAGTAGCAGGTAATGTCAGCACCACATATACCAGCTTAGCCAAGTTTATTGAAGATCCAGAAAGAGCAAGTGTGGCTTTAAACCTACCAAACTTTCAATTGGATATTCGCGATGCCTTTCGCTTTAACCCAGATTTACGTACTAACGAAAGCATCTTAGCTTTAAGTCGAAAATATGTTAGAGGAAGTGTAAATGCGGCAGGAAGTTTATCTAATTTAAGAGTGCCAAAAGCTTCTGTTTCTTGGGGAAATACAAGATTAGATGCTGTAGCAAGCCTTAAAAATATTACCAATCCTAAAACCTTATCCTTTGATGTGACTAAGTTCCGAGGGACAACAAAGAAACAAGACTTACTGGTTTTTGTAGATGAAGAAGAGTTAGGTTTAGACCTTCCCGAAGACATTTCATTGGTGGGGAATGCTAAAGGTAATAGGAGTAATTTAGCGGTAAATGCAGAACTCATTACTTCTCAAGGAAATGCTATAGCTAAAGGACACTGGATTAATGAAAAAGGAATAGACTTTTCGGCCGATGTAGAAATCATAGAGTATAAACTTAATGAGCTGTTGAAGAACGATGCTTTAGGGACTTTAAGTTTTAAACTACAAACCAATGGCTCTGGTGACGATATTAACCATTTGGATATGGATTTGGATGCCAATCTGATTCATTTCTCTATTAATGAATATCCGATTGATGATTTAAATTTTGTTGCAAATATTAAAGATGGAGAAGGAAATCTTAAGTCTATTTATAAAGATAAAAACCTTGATTTAGAGTTAGATTCTTATGTTGAGTTTGACTCTATTTCACCAAAAGCTAATATTCATCTTAATTTAATAGGGGCTAATTTAAATAACCTAGGACTTTCTGATCGTGATATTCGTACTGCTTTTGTGCTTGATGCTGATTTCGAAGGCAATAAAGATGCCTACGATATAATTGCAACCATTGGAGATGGGGTTTTTGTATACGACGATCATACTTATCTATTAGGCGATGTATTGGCTACCGCACATGTTGAATCGGATACTACTTCCATTTGGTTCGATAATAAAATAGCGCGACTGCGATTAGAAAGCAACGCTGTTCCAGAAGATATTTTTACTTCTATTAAATCCTATGTAACCAGTTACTTTTCTAGAATACAGCCAGTTCTTTTAGAAGATAAGAAGCCTGTGAAAATGCTTGTTAAAGGGGAGATAAATGAAGATCCAATATTAAATAAGATACTTCTACGAAGGGTAGAAAAGCTGGATACGATAAAAATCGATGTGGATTATGATGAAGCCGATAGAAGGTTAATAGCTGAGGTTATAGCCCCGTTGGTTATTTTTGATGGAAGCGAACTACATAACCTGAAGTTCGATATGAAAGCTATTAAAGAAGATTTTGATTTTGATTTAGGCTTTGATAACATTAAATCTGGTCCATTCGATTTACCTATTACACACATATACGGTGAACAGCGAGACAAAGATTTATACTTGAATTTTAATGCTATCCATAATGGAGAGTATTTTTTAAGCCTTCCATCCATTCTATCAGGAACCTCTGAAGAACTTAGGTTACATGTACCACCAGAAGATATTATTCTTAACGGGGAACAATGGCATATTCCAATATCTAATGAGGTACGAATAAACAAGGAACAACTGGTTTTTAAAGATTTTATTTTTTCTAAAGGGAACAATTCTGTAAGCTATACCAACGATTTAATTGAAACAGAAGATGCACAAGTAGCCGTTAGCTTTTCTAATTTTAATATAAAAGAAATCCTAAACTACTTAAACCCTGAAGAAACCTTTGCTGAAGGTGAATTAAATGGCAGTTTTGCGTTGATAAACCCATTTAAAACACCAGGAATAATTGCTGATTTAGCCATCTCTAATCTTTCAGTATTCAATTCGGACTTGGGAGTTCTTTCTTTAAACGCCGAATCCATAGGAACCGATACCTATGATTTTGCCTTAGCATTAGAAGAAGGTTTAATTGACTTAAATCTTGATGGCGGTTATTATACAATAGGCGATTCCCCCGAAGTTGACTTGAAACTGGCTTTAAATAAATTTGATGTAGAAGCTTTAGATGGCTTTACTATGGGAGAAATTCGAGATGGAAAAGGAAGTTTCTCTGGAAACTTTAATGTTTTCGGTCCTATTAACGACCTGACGTACGCTGGGAATCTTGATTTTGCCGAAGTAGATTTTACCGTGACCAAATTAAATGCACCGTTTAGTTTAATCAACACATCACTTAAGATTGATAATAAAGGATTGTACTTCGATACATTTAAAGTCTACGACGAAGTTAAAAACGCTTTAACTGTAGATGGTATAATTGGTACGGAAAGCTTTTCAAATCCTACATTCGATTTAAAAGTGCTTAGTGATAATTTTCACTTAATAAATGCAACTGTAGATGATAATGACTTTCTATATGGGGTAGCTGCGGTAGATTTAGATGCTACTATAAAAGGTAGTCTATCCTTTCCAATAGTCAATATGAAAGCAAGAGTCTCAGATGATACCGATATAACCTATGTAATGACGTCTGCCAATGCATCTATGGAAAGTCGAGATGGAATAATAGAATTTGTAAATAGACAAGACCCCGATGCAGTGCTTACAGCAAAGGATAAAGACAGAAAAGCAAAAGCAATTAGCGGAATAGACCTAAATGCTTCTCTGAAAATTGGGAGACAAGCCAAAGTTAATATTATATTAAATGAAGATACAGGCGATAATTTTAGAGCTTTTGGCGATGGAGAATTTCAGTTTTCTATAAAGCCAAATGGTAGTATGTTGCTAAATGGTGTGTATAATGTTGTAGGTGGGCATTATGAAATGAACCTATACAATTTGGTCAATCGTAGGTTTGAATTAGTCGAAGGTGGGCGAGTTACCTGGACTGGTAATATAATGGATGCCGACTTAGATGTGAAAGCTAGGTACGATGTAGATGCATCGGCTTCCCCTTTAATGGCAGCGGTTAGCTCTGGTGCCGATCAAACTACACAAAATAGATACCGGCAGGTATTACCATTCTTTGTGTATTTGAATATTGGAGGAGAAATTACTCGTCCAGATATTTCCTTTAATTTAGATATGCCCGAAGATGAGCATGGTGCTGTAGGCGGACAAGTGTATGGACGTGTTCAACAGTTAAATCAACAGGAAGATGAACTAAATCGTCAGGTGTTTTCTCTTTTAGTAATGAATAGATTTTTCCCAAATGCTGGTAGCGATGGTAGCGAAGGAGGTTTGGCATTTATTGTACGTAATAATCTTAACGATGCTATTTCCGATCAGCTGAATGCGTTTTCTGATAAGCTCTTAGGAAGTTCAGGAATCGAATTAGATTTTGGATTGGAAAGCTATACCGATTACCAAGGTGATGCACCACAAGATAGAACCCAGTTAGATATTGCAGCACAAAAGAAGCTTTTTGACGACCGATTGATTATGAGAGTAGGAAGCGAGGTAGATTTAATCGGGAGTAGTCCTACCGGAGATGAACCTGCACCTTTGATAGGAAATGTGAGTTTGGAGTACTTATTAACACCCAATGGCAGATATAGTTTACGTGCATTTAGAAAAAATACTTTTGATAATATTATTGACGGACAATTGGTAGTAAACGGTATTGCACTGATATTCACACAAGAATTCAACGAGTATCGTGAGCTATGGCAAGCTATTATGCGAGGAGAAACAAAAGAAGAGCGCGAACAACGAAGAGCAGCTAAAGAAGCAGAAAAGCAAAAAGAACTCGAAAAGAAGGAATTAGAAAAAATAAAAAGGTCTAAAGCGGAATCCGTAATAAAAGAAACTGAAGTAAAGTGAGAAACGTAAGAAAATATACATTCTTTATTATTACAGTAATGTTTCTAATGCTACAAGCTTGTAGCATTAGAAAGTATATTCCTGAAGATAAAAAACTCTACAACGGTGGAGAAGTGGAGTTAGAGTCGGAATTGGCCAAAGAGCATGAAAATCGACTTAAAACTACCTTGGAAGATGTGCTGCAGCCAGAGCCTAATAAAAAGATTCTAGGTATGCGCTTAGGACTTTATTATTACTACCGAATGCAAAGAGATAACCCAGGATTTTTAACCAAATTCCTCTATCGTAAAATAGGCGAAAAACCAGTTTATAAGGAAGATGTTGATGAGATTGAAGTCCGTAATCTTTTGTTAAATCGATTAGAAAATAGAGGATTCTTCTACAGCACAGCAAAATCTAATTTTGAAGATAAAAAGCAAACATCGACTATTACATACTCTTTAAAAATCCCTATGCCATATCAGATGGTTGCATACCATTTAGACTCTATGCCAAATCCGGTGCACGATGAGGTACAAAGAAGCTTCGATAAAACATTCTTTAAAGAGAAGATGCGATTTGACTTAGCTTTTATGAAAGCTGAACGTCAACGAATCGATGCGGATTTAAAAAATGCGGGCTATTATAACTTTAATGAAGAGTTTTTAAAGTTCGAAGCCGATACCAACCAATATAAGGAAAAGAAGTTTGATTTATACTTAGGCCTTAAAGAAAATGTGCCAGAGGCAGGTTTAGTTCCTTACAAAGTATCGAAGATAAATGTATATGCAAATTATGATGATCAAGATACCACCGTAGTGGACTTGGTTCGTTTTAATAATAAAAATTATATCAATAGCGAAGACTACTTTAAATCCAAGTATTTAGATCCTTTTATCACTTTAGAAGAAGGGGAGTTTTATAATCCACAAACTTCAAAAAACACATCTAGACGTCTTGCTACTATTGGCTTGTATAAATACGTGAGTTTACAATATAAAGAAATAGACAGTAGTTTAACTGATGGTTTGGGACACTTGGAAGCAAATATTTATTTATCGTCTTTAAACAAACGTGCAGTACGTGCAGAATTACAAGCAGTAACTAAGTCCAATAATTTTGCTGGACCAGGCCTGAACCTGACTACTACTAGCAGAAACTTATTTAAAGGAGGAGAAATGCTCAATTTGACGCTTAAGGGTGCCTATGAATTTCAAGCAGCAGCAAAAGGGAAAGGAGCTAACTACAGCCTTGAGGCAGGTGCAAAAGCAGAGTTGATTTTTCCGCGAGTAATCTTCCCAATACCAATTAAAACAAACTTCTTTAAATATAATATACCCAAAACCAGAACCAGTTTAGAGGCGAACTATTTACATCGATCTAAACTTTATACCATTTTAGCAGGTTCAGGACAATTCGGTTATACTTGGCAAGCGAATAGATACGTGCACTATGAAATAAATCCAATATCGATTAACTACACCAAACTCTTTTATACTTCCGCAGCTTTTGAAGAAGTTTTAGATCAGAATCCTTTCATAAAAAGTAGTTTCGATCAGAAATTAATCTCTGGACTTACTTCTTCTTATACTTATAACGGCTTTATTGATACACATAAAACGCATCAGTTTTATCTGAACACCAATTTAGAAGTGGCTGGTAATAGTATTAGCTTATTAAGTAGAACCAATGAGAAAGGCGATAAGAAACGTTTTTTAGGCCTTGAATACGCACAATTTGCTAAAGCAGATTTAGATATACGCTATCATTTGAATTTAAGAAAAGAGCGGATTCTTGCATTTCGTGCTTATGGTGGATACGGACATGCGTATGGAAACTCAGACATTGTACCCTATATAAAACAATTCTATTCAGGTGGTCCATATAGCGTGCGAGCCTTCCGTATACGATCTTTAGGGCCAGGAACCTTTAATGAAGAAGATAATCCAGATATAAACTATTTTGATCAAACAGGGAATATCCGACTAGAGGCAAATGTAGAATATCGTTTTCCGATTTATTCCTTTTTAAAAGGAGCTGTTTTTGTCGATGCTGGAAATGTTTGGAATTCCAAGCCAAACGATATGTATAATGGAAAAGACAAGTTTACAAGCAACTTTATTAAAGAATTTGGAATGGGAGCAGGAGTTGGTGTTCGCATAGATGTTCAAGGATTTGTTATTCGCTTTGATCTTGCTGCGCCATTCCATGATCCATCCTTACCAAAAGGCGAACGGTATAATTTCGATTTAAATAATTCCGTGTTGAACTTTGCAATTGGCTATCCATTCTAAAATAAATTTAGCAGAGATATACGAGTTAGCTCTAAAGTCTTCTGTACTTAAATAGTTAGGTTCCAGTAATGCATGGGCCAAACCTTGATTAGGCAGTTCTTAATCTTTATTTTTGCACAACAAAATATTCAAACTATGTTACAAATAGATACTCACCAGATGGTGACCTACGATTTTACTGCTAAAGAAGCTTCAGTAGAAATTCAAGTAATAAATTCTTTAGAAAAGGTTGCTAAGGATGTTCCAGCAGCCTTATTGAAGGAAATAAAAAACACTTTTAAAAAAGAATCCAATCATATTTTCACCCAATATGGTGAAAACACTAAGATACACGCCATATTTGCTGAGAAAAAAGCTTCTTGCCAAGATATAGAAAAAGAAAACCTACGTCAGTTTGCTGCAACGGTTTATAATAAAGTTTCAAAGCTTGATGCCGATGCTAGATTAGATTTACAAGCACTTTCATCTGATTTTCAATTCGCTTTTTTAGAAGCTTTTGCTCTAGCTAGCTATCAGTTCTTAGCATATAAGAAGAAAAACGCAGAGCCTATGCTACTAAAAGTAATGGTAAGTGCTAACTTGGATGCTAATCAAGAAAAATTATTACATAGTATCTTAACTGGTGTTCCTGCTACAAGAAACTTGGTAAATGAACCACCATGTGCTAAGGATGCTGTAAAGTTTGCCGATCTGTGTGTTCGTATGGGTAATGAGTTTGGATTTGATGTGGAGGTTTTGCAGAAGAAAAAAATAGAAAGCCTTAAAATGGGTGGAATTCTTGGTGTAAACAAAGGATCGTCCATACCACCAACGCTTACTATAATGGAGTATAAACCTAAGAATGCTGTAAACACTAAGCCATTGGTTCTTGTAGGTAAAGGAGTAATGTTCGATACGGGAGGTTACTCTTTAAAAACAGGTAACTATATGGCAGGGATGAAGGCGGATATGGCAGGAGCATCCACTGTACTAGGTACGATGATTGCGCTTGGCAAGTCGGAGTTACCTTACCATGTAGTTGGAATTGTTCCAGCTACCGATAATAAAATTAGCAGCGATGCGATTGTTGTCGACGATGTACTTACTATGCATAACGGAAAAACTGTTGAGGTGGGCAATACCGATGCAGAGGGTAGGTTAATTCTAGCCGATGCTTTGAGTTATGCTTCTAAGTTCAAGCCAGAGTTGGTAATCGATATTGCAACTCTCACAGGAGCAGCAGCTGCGATTACAGGGCCGTTTGGTACTGCAATGGTAGGGAACAATGAGAAGGCTGCTAAAGACTTATTGGCTGCCGGGAAACAAACGCATGAGCTACTTGTAGCTTTACCATACTGGTCGGAGTTTGATGATTTGTTGAAAAGTGATATAGCCGATATGAAAAATATTGGTGGCCCGATAGGTGGAGCGACAACTGCAGGTAAATTCTTGGAGAAGTTTACAGACTACCCTTGGATACATTTAGATATTGCTGGACCTTCATTCTTAGACAAACCGATAACTTATAAGCCAGTTGGTGGAAGTGGAGTAGGAGTACGCTTACTATTACAATACATTACCAACAAAATAGATGCATAAGTGTTTTGGCTATGAACTATGCTGTTTTACTCTTATTACTGCTATTTAGCGTGACTTTTGGTTTTTCTGCTTGGGAGAAAATTACCGATTGGAAAGGCAACGAGATGTTCTTAAAGTCTTATTTTAAAGAAACATGGGTTCCACCATTTGTGTCCATGATAATGGGCGTTTTATTAGTGGTAGAACTTTTAGCTACGGTTATAGGAGTATTAGCTATGTTCCAAGTTATACAAGATAAAAACTACAACAATCTTTCGCTATATGCAGGCTTGCTTTATTGCTTAGCCTTACTAATTCTTCTTATTGGTCAGCGTATAGCGAAAGACTATGATGGTGCTAGAAATATTGTAATATATTTCCTACCCGCGGTTTTTTTAGTGTTTTTGGTTCAATAAGACAATCTTGGAGGAATGGAGAGGTTCTGTGAACCAGTGAACTTATAATCATGTCAACCTACTGATTTATAAAATTCCTTTTGGTTATTATAGAACTTCTTACTACTGCGCCCAATGACGGAAAGTAGGTGACTTTTCCTCTAGGTTACTTTATAGTTTTACAAATTCGCTAATCTATTTCTACGTTTAATTTCAATTAATATAAAACAATAGGAAACTATTAACGTAAATAATCGGCACTACTGCTAAATAACTATTAAATTAACATGTTCAATTAAAAGCTGTTTTTTATGAAAACGAATCTATCGAAGTCTTTAGTCTGGGTGGCAGTTATATTGGCTGTTGGTGTTATAGTATCTGTTGGTATTTTGGTGAATGGTTATAAAACCAAATATAATGTAGCGCAAACTATTTCTGTGACAGGAAGTGCACAGACAAATTTTGAATCAGATATTATAAAGTGGACTGCCCAGTATGCACGAAAATCACTTGATATAGCAGAAGCATCAAGCTGGTTAGGACATGATAGGGAAGCAGTAAAAACCTTTTTAAACCAACAAGGCATTCCATCAGAAGATATAGTTTTTCAAGCGGTAAACATCAGTAGAGACTACGAATATGAATACGATAACAGAGGAGGTTCTACCCGTGTTTTTACTGGATACTCTTTGTATCAAAGTGTGATAATCGAATCAAAGGAACTGGATGTTGTAGAGCAAGCGGCTAGAGAAATATCATCTTTATTAAGCCAAGGAATTGAGTTAACTTCCAACCGTCCACAGTTTTACTATAGCGATTTAGAAAGTTTAAAACTAGATCTTATTAAAGAAGCTTCTAAAAATGCACTTCACCGAGCTACTAATATAGCTTCGGAATCGAAAGCAGAAGTAAAAGGGATGCAACAAGCCGATTTAGGTATCTTCCAAATCACCGGACAATACGAAGATGAGGAGTATTCATATGGGGGTGTTTTTAATACACATTCACGCAATAAAACAGCACATATAACGATTCGTGCTAAATACCAATTGAAATAAGGCTTTGATATTACATAGCTTTTCATTTCAACAGCAATACTTTCAAATAAATTGCTTTATGAAGAGCTGATATTTCGTTTTCTTGAGTTTACCCAAGTCGAACAAATAAGTGCAACCAATGCAAGACTTACTGTGGTGAAATCTACTAGTTGTGCACTAAAAGTATGACCTGTTAGTTTATAAAGTAAAAAGTTGATATAGCTAGGTGGCATATTTTTTTCACCTAACCTATATAAAATATTATAATGCCATTCGGTCAAAAAACAATATCCCCATCCCTTCCATAATCCTAAAATAACCCACGAAGCAAAGGTTGCTAATAGGGAAACAAGATTGAGCTTGCGCCAACGAGGAAGTAACCAGCCAAATAAATTGAATAGGATTAAAGCAGTGTGCAAAACATAGAAAAAGTAATTTCCTAAATGTAAAGTAAAATTATCCATGTTCTATCTAATCGATTAGGGGGATATATACTCAGTATATTTCATTCTTCATAATTAATTTAAAGCCAAAAGTTGTGTTCGTACCAGCCAACCACTGTATTTTATACTTCTAATTATCTGTTCGGTATGGTTTGATATTATGGTGAATGAATAGCTGTAATGCTGATTTCGAAAAAGTCAAGAGACAACAAGTTACCAATATTTACTATCTATTTTTTTAAAAGATACATGTTTATAGAATTGTAAATTAAACTAAGTACCTATTGTGATTTGAGCATTAGTTTTACTTCATGGTCTAGATATTTAAAGAAACAAAATAAAAAAGTGTTTAAAGCTCCTTTGGTTGAGTTATTTATTGAATTTCAGAGAATAATTGTGAATGTCTTGTGTAAATGCTATTTTTGAAGTGAAATTAAGAATCTTAAATGTGTTAAGATTTAGATTTTAAATAAACATATGTAATGAAAGTTTTGATGATTGGTGCTGGGAACATGGGAGCAACCTATGCAGAAGGCATGTCTAAAAGTAAATTGTTAATAAACCATAAGCTACAGATTTATGATAAGAATGTCGAGGTATTAAACACTCTGAGAGAGAAAGATATTTTTGATATCTATACAGATTTGGAGACCTGCTTACCTAAAGCTGATATTGTATTTATAGCAGTAAAGCCATATCATAAAGAAGAGTTATTTAAGGAGATGCAGCCTATGATTAATGAAAATCAAATATTTGTGTCTTTAATGGCTGGGGTAACCTTACAAACCATTGTTGATGGACTTAAGAAGAAGAAGGTAATCCGTGCTATGCCAAATCTACCTGCTCAGATAGGTTTAGGGATGACTGCTTATACTGCATCTAAAGATGTAACCAGACTAGAATTGCTAGTAGTTCGGAATTTATTAGACATGACTGGAGAGTCCATACATGTAGAATCGGATAAATGGATAGATGCATCTACTGGAATTTCTGGTAGTGGTCCAGCTTACGTGTTTTATTTTATGAATGCCATGTTGGAAGCTGCTAAAAAAATGGGGTTCACTAACTATGATTCTAGGGCTTTGGTTGCACATACATTCCAAGGGGCAGTGCAGCTTTTTAATGAATCGGATATAACACCAAAAACTTGGATGGACCGTGTCGCATCAAAAGGTGGAACAACCGAAGCAGCTTTGGACTCTATGGAGGAAAATAATGTTAAAGAGTTGATTGAAGAAGCAGCCTATGCAGCATTTAATAGAGC
>DATGSX010000129.1:0-4500 GCA_035302145.1 Flavobacteriaceae bacterium
TAAACATAAACCGAGGCAAAGCTAGTGTGTCGTTTGGCATTACTATCAAAAGGTGAAATACGAACCAATCTATGCACACCATTTTCACCTTTTAACCATCCGAATGCATAGTCGCCTTGAATTTCTAAGGTTACGGTATTAATTCCAGCTACATCACCTTCTTGAAGGTTGAGCTTCTTTACTTTAAAACCGTGTTTTTCTGCCCACATAACATACATGCGCATAAGCATACTAGCCCAATCACAGCTCTCGGTGCCGCCGGCTCCAGAGGTTATTTGTAGTACAGCATCCATGTCATCGCCTTCTTCGCTGAGCATGTTTTTAAATTCAAGCTGCTCTATTGCTTGCAGGGCTTTTTTATGTGCCTTTTCTAAATCTTTTTCATCTACCTCTTCTTCTTTAAAGAATTCGTAGGTTACTTCTAACTCCTCTGTAAGCTCTACTGCTTCTTCATACTCTGTAACCCAGCTTTTTTTGTTACGAAGTTGTCGCATAAAAGCTTCGGCAGCTTTGGAGTCATCCCAGAAATTTGGATCAAAGGTTTTTTCCTCGTCGTTTGCTATTTCTATTTCCTTCTTAGCAATGTCAAAGATAGTTGTATAGTGCCTTCAGGCGATTTCTATATTGCTCAAGATTGTCTGATGTAAACATATTATATAAATTTTAAAGTTATAGTAATCCGTCTAATCCTGGAATGTTAGGCATACCATCCTTAGCAACTGCTGCAATTTCGGTTTCGTGAACCTTGGTTGCTTTTTCAATTGCTTTATTTAAGGTTAGGATTAGATAATCTTCTAATTGTTCTTTATCCTCTAATAAGCTAGAATCTATATCAATAGTTTTTATCTCTCTATTAGCAGTAAGCGTAACTTGCAATAAACCATCCGATGTTTTCTCGTCTACATAAACATCGTTAAGGCGTTTTTTTGTTTCTTCTACTTTCTTTTGGGTCTCTTTTATTTTCCCCATCATTCCCATTAAATCTCCAAACATATCGTACGTATTATTTTTTAAATTTTTACAAAACTACTACATTGTATACATATTAAACAAGCTTTTATTAACCAATGAGAAAACATCTTTATATATGGATTCTATGCTGTATTTTTGCAGTTTCTTGTAAACAAAAAAATACCATGATAAAATCGAACACGATAGAGGCACCACGTGCAGATAAAATAGATAAAGTTTTAGAAAAACACGAGGATATTCGTGTGGATCCATACTATTGGATGAACGATAGAGAAAATCCGGAAGTAATAGATTACCTAGAACGAGAAAATGCTTATTTCGAAGCGGTAATGGAAAAAACTAACGAGTTACAGGAAGGCTTGTTTAAAGAGATGAAAGCTCGTATAAAGGAGGATGACACTTCTGTACCTTATTTTTATAACGGATACTACTACATTACTCGATACGAGACTGGAAAAGATTATCCGATTTATACCAGACGTAAGGAGAGTATGAAGTCAGACGAAGAGGTGTTGTTCGATGTAAACGAAATGGCCAAGGATTATGCATACTATTATTTAAGAGGAATTAGTATTAGTCCAGACAATAAGTGGGCAGCTTATGCCGTAGATACGCTAAGTCGAAGAAACTATATTATTCATGTAAAGAACTTAGAAACAGGCGAAGTTATTGAAGATGCCATACCTCAAACTACAGGAACTAGCACCTGGGGTAATGACAATAAAACGCTGTTTTACGCTAGAAAAGATGCGCAAAGCTTACGCCCAAATCAAATTTATCGACATAGTATAGGCGAAAGAGTGGAGGATGACGAATTGTTATATACAGAGGAAGACGAAACCTATGTTACCTATGTATATAAAACTAGATCTAGAAACTATATAGTAATTGGAAGTTCCAGTACCTTGTCGGATGAATTCCGAATTTTAGATGCTAATACACCTTTAGGAGAGTTTAGACTATTTCAGGAGCGAATTCCTGGTTTGGAGTTTCAAATAGAACATTACGACGACTATTTTTATGTCCTAACAAATAAAGATAAAGCGAGGAACTTCAAGATAATGAAGACCCAACTAAATCAAACTTCCAAGGATAATTGGATAGATGTTATTCCGCATAGAAAGGACGTGCTGGTAGAAGGCTTAGATTTGTTCGAAGATTATATGGTAATCAGTGAACGTAATAATGGGTTGAATAAAATACGCGTCATCGATTGGGAAGGAGAACAAGATTATTATTTACCGTTTAAAAGTGAAACATATAGGGTGAATACAATGCAAAATCCTGAGTTTAATACTACTAAGCTTCGTTATGCCTATACTTCTTTGACTACGCCTGCATCTGTGATAGAGTTTGATATGGCTACTAAAGAAACAGTAGTATTAAAAGAGCAAGAAGTGTTGGGTGGAAGTTTTGACAAGGAAAATTATATTGCCAAGCGTCTTTGGGCCACTGCAAGAGATGGAAAGAAAATTCCACTTTCCATGGTTTATCACAAGGAGACAAAACTCAATAAAAACACCCCTTTACTTCAATATGGTTACGGTTCGTATGGAGTTACAATAGACCCTTCTTTTTCAAGCATCCGACTAAGCCTTTTAGATCGAGGGTTTATTTATGTAATTGCTCATGTTCGAGGGAGTGAGTATTTAGGTAGAGAATGGTACGACAGCGGAAAAATGTTGAATAAGAAGAATACGTTTACGGATTTTATTGATGTTTCAAAATTTTTAATCGAGGAGGGATATACCTCTAGTGATAACCTTTACGCCATGGGTGGCTCGGCTGGTGGCTTACTTATGGGAGCCGTAATGAATATGGAGCCAAAACTTTATAATGGTGTTATTGCACAAGTACCGTTTGTTGATGTTCTTACCACTATGTTAGATGATAGTATTCCTTTAACTACAGGAGAGTATGATGAGTGGGGAAATCCGAATGATAAAACTTATTACGATTACATAAAATCTTATTCGCCGTATGATAATGTTGAGAAAAGGGAGTATCCTAACACGTTAATAACTACTGGTTTCCATGATTCTCAAGTTCAGTATTGGGAGCCGGCAAAATGGATATCCAAATTAAGAGATAATCAAACTGGAGAAGGAGTATTGCTATTGAAAACTAATATGGATACTGGTCATAGTGGGGGATCAGGTCGATTTGAATCTATAAAAGAAGTAGCTTTAGAGTATAGTTTTATCCTGAATTTAGAAGGAATTGAAGATTAATAAGTAATTTTCAATTATATTTGCGAATTGGTTGGCTTAACAAGTCAATCTAATTGAAATATTATGTTTATGGAAAATACGACAATAAAAGCACACGACAGCATTCTAGAACTGATTGGAAATACGCCGTTAATTCGCTTAAGGCGAATAACCGAAGGTATTCCAGGTAACTTCTATGCAAAAGTAGAAGCTCTTAATCCTGGGCACTCAACCAAAGATAGAATTGCACTTTATATCATTGAGCAAGCAGAACGTAAAGGTATTTTACAGCCAGGTAGTACCATCATAGAAACTACTAGTGGTAACACTGGATTTAGCGTAGCTATGGTAAGTATACTTAAAGGATATAAATGTATTCTATCGGTAAGCTCAAAGTCTTCGCCAGATAAGATAGATATGTTGCGTGCAATGGGAGCTGAGGTGTATGTTTGTCCTGCAAATGTTGATGCTGATGACCCAAGGTCGTATTATGAGGTGGCAAAACAATTACAGCGCGATTTACCTGGTTCTGTATACATCAACCAGTATTTCAATGAGCTAAATATTGATGCTCATTATAATTCCACAGGCCCAGAAATTTGGGAGCAAACAAGAGGTAAGATTACTCATCTTATTGCATGTAGTGGAACAGGCGGGACCATTTCAGGAACGGCACGATATTTAAAGGAGCAGAATCCTGAAGTGAAAGTCATAGGGATTGATGCGTATGGCTCTATTTTAAAGAAATACCATGAAACCAAGGAAATAGATCCGAATGAAATATATCCATACCGTATAGAAGGTTTAGGTAAGAACCTAATTCCTACAGCTACAGATTTCGATGTAATTGATAGGTTTGTAAAAGTAGCTGATGATACAAGTGCACATTCAGCAAGAGAATTGGCGCTAACCGAAGGGCTTTTTTCTGGATATACAAGTGGTGCTGCAGTACAAGGAATGAAGCAACTTGCCGAAGAAGGAGTGTTCGATGAAAATAGCAATGTAGTATTAATTTTCCCAGACCATGGATCTAGATATATGAGTAAAGTATATAGTGATAAGTGGATGGAAGAACAAGGTTTTTTCGATGAGAAAGAATTTCAAAAAGCAAAAGAGATTCATTACGTTAAGTAAAGAGTAGTAGTAATAAATAAAAATCGGCTTCAATATATTGAAGCGGGAGTATCCCTCTAAGTGTGTAAGTTGAGATTTAGGGGTAAAGTTTTAAAACTTTACCCCCTATGTTTTTAATAACTATTAATTTGCACACATTATGAAAAAAGATGATTTTTTATCCGATGAGTTTCTTAAGCAGTTT
>DATGSX010000130.1:0-49547 GCA_035302145.1 Flavobacteriaceae bacterium
GAAGTGTTTCCATCTAACAATTTAGAGTTAGGACTATGGATGGAAAGCGAACGCTTACTTCATCCTGTTATTAACCAAATAGGAGTAGACACACAAAATGAAGTGGTAAAAGAAGAGAAACGTTTACGTATAAACAACCAACCTTATGGAAACATTCTTTATGCAGTAAAGAACAACTTATTTACCAAGCACCCTTATCGTTGGTCTACTATTGGATCTATGGATCATTTAGATGCTGCTACCTTAGAGGAGTTTATTGCATTTAAAGAGAAATTTTATGTACCAAACAACGCAGTGCTAGTCGTTGCTGGAGATATAGAGCCAAAGAAAACCAAGAAGATGATCGAGGACTATTTCGGCCCGATTCCAAGAGGGAAGGAAGTTGAAAAAATAAACATCAAAGAAGATCCAATTACTAAGCAAATAGATGCTGTTCATTATGATGAGAACATTCAAATTCCAGCTATTATTCATGCGTACCGTACACCAGGAAAAACCGAAAGAGATGCAAGTGTATTGAATATGATTTCGAATATACTTAGTGGTGGAAAAAGCGCGAGGCTTTATAAGAAAATGGTAGATGAAAATAAATCGGCTTTAGAAGTGGCTGCCATCAATTTATCTCAAGAAGACTATGGTGTGTACATCACCTTCGCTCTTCCGATGGAAGGAAACTCATTGGACCAATTAACCAAGGAAATCGACGAGGAAATTGTAAGATTACAAACCGATCTTATCAGTGAAAGGGAGTATGAAATGTTACTTAACACATTTGAAAACCGCTATGTACAGTCCAACTCAAGCATAGAAGGAATCGCTTCGTCACTCGCAGATTATTATACTTTCTATAACGATGTAAGTAAAATAAATGATGAGCTGAAATTATATCAATCCATTACGCGAGAAGAAATTCGCGATGTAGCTAGAAGGTATTTAAACCCTAACCAACGTTTGCGTTTGGAGTATTTACCAAAAGAAGACTAATACTATTTATTGAATTTATATATCATGAAAAAATACAGTTTTTTATTCCTGTTTTCTATGTTGTTTATCGGCATAGCAGGAGCACAAATAGATAGAAGCAAACAGCCTACACCAGGCCCTGCTCCTAGTATAGAAATTACAAAACCTCAAACTTTTGAATTGAAAAACGGTTTAAAAGTTATGGTAGTAGAGAATCATAAACTACCACAAGTTCGCGTTCAGTTATTAATCGATAATCCAATGCATGGCGAGGCCAATGTTGTTGGAGTTTCCTCTATTCTTGCCCGCATGATGGGGAATGGAACTGCGAATATCGATAAGGATTCTTATAACGAAGAAATCGATTATCTAGGTGCTAGCATCAATTTTGGAAATGAAAGCGCATTCGCTAGTTCTCTTTCCAAGTATTTCCCTAGAATTCTGACGCTTTTTGCAGACGCAGTTAAAAACCCACTGTTTGCTGAAGAAGAGTTCAACGCTCAAAAATCCCGATTAATTGAGAACCTAAAAGCTTCGGAGAAAAGTGTTGCGGAAGTAGGAAGCCGTGTTAACACAGCGCTTACTTACGGTAAAAATCATCCAAAAGGAGAGTTCACTACAGAAGAAGTATTAGAAGGAATTCAATTAGCTAATGTAAAAAACTACTATGACACATTCTTTTCTCCAAGTAATGCCTACTTAGTAGTAGTGGGTGACGTTACCTTTAAAGACGTAAAGAAGCTTGTGAAAAAAGAGCTATCTGATTGGAAAAAACGTGATGTGCCTAGAGTTACTTTCAATACACCAAAAGATGTGCAGTACACACAAATAAACTTTGTTGATATGCCAAATGCCGTTCAATCGGAAATTGCAGTAATCAACTTAGTGGATTTAAAGATGAGCGACGAAGACTATTTCCCTGTTATCCTTGCCAACCATATCTTAGGAGGTGGGTTTAACGGCATGATTAACCTTAATCTTCGTGAAGATAAAGGATGGACTTATGGTGCATACTCTGGGATAGGTGCTGGAAAAGAAATTCAACGTTTTGCTGCAACCACAAGTGTTCGTAACCAAGTTACCGATAGTGCTGTGGTAGAAATAATGAAAGAAATTAGAAACATAAGAACTGTACCAGTAACCGAAGAACGACTGGAAGTATCTAAAGCCTCATACACAGGAAACTTCGTTCGTGCACTAGAAAGACCTTCTACCATAGCACAATATGCGTTACGTGTAGAAACTCAAGATTTAGACCCTGATTTTTACGTTAATTACTTGAAGAAATTAAATGAAGTAACTGTAGAAGATATTCAGCGTGTAGCCAATAAATACTTTAAAGAAGATAATCTGCGAATTGTAGTTACTGGTAAAGGTTCAGAAGTGTTAGAAGGATTGAAAAATCTAACTACTCTTGACGGAAAACCATTACCAATTAAATACTACGATAGCTATGCAAACGAAGTAGAAGAGCCTACATACGAAATAGAAATAGACGCAAACATTACTGCAGAAAACGTAATAAACACCTATATAGAAGCAATTGGTGGAAAAGATAAACTACAGAATGTTAAAAACATAACTAGTGAGGCATCTATGACTATGCAAGGAATGCCATTAACAATGAAAACAACTGTAACCACAGACCGTCAGTATTTACTCGAAGTAAGTATGAGTGGTATGGTGGTTCAGAAGCAGGTTTTTGATGGGGAAAAAGGCTATCAATCTGCACAAGGACAACGATTAGATTTTGACGAAGAGCAGGCAGCAGCAATAAAGCAAACCGCGCTACCTTTCCCTGAGCTAGAAGCTAAAAACGCTACATTAGTAGGAGCAGAGTTCGTTAACGGAAAACCAGCCTATGTAATCCAAAACGGTAAGACTAAATGGTTCTATGACCAAGAAACCGGACTAAAAGTTTTAGAAAGAATTACACAAGAAATGCAAGGACAAGAGTTCTCTACTAACACCTATTTCTCCGACTACAAAGAGTTCGAAGGAATAATGTTACCAACAAAATCTACCACAGAGATTGCTCCTGGCATGGAAGCAGAAGCAAATGTTGATAGTTATATGATTAATGAAAGTTTAGACGAAGGAATGTTCGATTAATTTCTTTAAGCTTTCAAACTATAAAAAGCCATTCCGTTTATCGGAATGGCTTTTCTTTTTAAAAACTCTTTAAATAATATAGTATGCGTAGCAACCATTAAAATAAATACTTTCTGTTATCCCCCCCACAACGAACCATACATAAAAGGCAAAAGGCAAAAAGCGATATAAACATAGTGTTTAAGCTACATAGCGAGGATTGTCGGGCGCAACCAACTAAAAACGAAAAGTACATTAACTACCATTTAAATACCATTGCACTACCATTTAAGCAACAATACAAGTACAATAAAAGGACCACAATACCATTAAACCAACAATAACCGCTACAGACTACCATTACAAGCCCTACGGGGCTTTTTTTCATACCTAAAAACAATAGATCAGTACCCGAAACAATAGCAAAACAAAGAAAAGCGAGAAACACCGAAAAAAGAGCTGGTTCTACAGTTGGTTCTACAGTTGGTTCTACACTTTTAGTGAAATATAGACCGATTGAAAGGGGGTTATTACCATAAAAGCACCTAATAAGGCGTTAAATAATGTTAATAGAGGGGGGTTAATCCCATATACAAACCGATTGGAATACATGCAATTAACTGATACGCAGATACTTAAGCCTGATTGACGTTATTGCGTGTGTGTATTTAGTATAAAAGAGAAGGATTTGTGCGCTATGTGTTGATTTACAACATAGTATTGATTCTTATGCTTGCTTTTACCAGGGCAATGGATCGGATGCTGGAAAGTGGTATCTCTTTATCATCATGATGCTTATTTTGGCTTGCTAATATTATATGATCCTTGTTTTGTGACTTATGAATATATTTTACCGTTATAAACTCTTCGAAATCGTTAAGCTGTATGCCGAGCAAGTACATTTCGCCATAGAATATGTTTTCAGGCCTAGTAATGGCGTATAGCACCATATCGCCGCTTTTAAGCAATGGATACATACTATCGCCAGTTATAGTTATTGCACCATCACATCGTGGAAGGTTTGGAATTTTAATTGTGTCCAGGACTTGCGACGGCACTCCAGAATCAAACAAATCTTTTAGTCCAGCCTCTGCTGTTAGGCTATATAGTGGAACTACTTGCTCTTCAATCTTGGCTTCGATTGCCTTTCTGTTATTAGACAAAGGTTGTATATAAATATCATCGCTTCCATCCTTTAACATAGAACCTTCACCAGTCAAAAGCCATTCAGAATTAATATCAACAAATGATGTTATTATTGCATTTAACACATCATAACTAGGTTTGCTTTTTCTTCCAGATACAATGTTAGATATCACTTGCGGTGCAAATCCAATAGATTCTGCAAATTTCTTTTGATTATTACCACTCTTATACTCAATGAGTTGTAAGACCCTTTCATTAATATCTGAATTATTAATCATCTTTTGTTGCTTTAAGTAAACATTTGTTTATATATTTGTAATTCAAAGTTACAACATGAAGTTGTAGCGCTCAATTATAACTGTAAAGATATGAAAAGGATAAAAGTACCCGCCGAGTTTGTACACATTTTGGCAAAAGAATTTAAAACTACCACGCAGAACGTATATGCTTCATTACGCTATTTCAACAATTCCGATTTAGCCATGAACATTAGAAGACGCGCCAAAGAGCTACTGCAGAAGGAAGCAGATAACGTAATTGTAGAAATAACAGAATACTAAAACCAAAAAGCTATGAGCGTACAAAAGGATTCTTACATACATCGGAAAATGGCCAGTGCAGAAATGATAGAGAAACAAACACAGGCGCAACTCCTCTCGCAACTGCTGCATGAAAATCACGGTAGCTACTGCGATTTACCAAGTCAGCAATCGGTTCTAGATCATTCATTAAAGAAACAGTTGACTCGCTTAATTGAAGTGCGGCAAAACGAATTAAGAGTATATCCGGATGACCTACCCACTTCTTTTGTAAACGCTGAGAAGGCGTTAGTGAAATATATTGCACAATGCTTGCAAGATGTTTCACCAGAAAGGCGTGATACTGCGCACCTCCAATCTCTTTTAAGAGAGTATAAAGTACTTCGATTTCTGCCAAATCAAAAGATAAGCGTATCTCTTGAGGCTGTTTATTCGATTTTGCAAGATAATTTTTCAGACTCATCTATATGTAATTTACTTAACATTCTTCTAGCAGGATGGGGCAATTTAACCACTAAAACAATCACTACTCTTTAAAATAAAAACATTATGAAAACTTCATCCTCTATAACTAAAGCCGTTCAGAAGGATACGAATTCTTCACAACAGCAAATGTATGACCTTTTAAGAAGCAGAATGAGGCTACCGCATGTTGCTGGACGCTCGCGTAAAGAACGTCTTCTGGAAGTTGCACAACAAAAGTGTCTCCTAGATGATCATACTGCGCCTTCTCGAGCTGAAGCTGAAATAATTCTGCAAGATCCTCAAGCTCTGAGATTTTGTGCGCTAATGCTTTTTTATCACGATATGACATTAATTGAATCTTAATTTTCATCACTATAATTTTTGATTAGACAACTCAAATATATAGCCCGACAAACTCCCGCCACGGCTTTGTGTGGTTTCGACACCACAGCGGGAACTAAAAAATTTCCATTACTATGAACGAAGAAATTTTCACATACTATCAAAACACTCTATGCGTATACGGCGCCATGCTGTATGAAGAAGGTGTGACAACTATTCATACGTATAGAAATATGGTAAGAAGAGGCCATTTAATCTTAGTGCAAAAAGGCGGCAATGGTCGTAGAGCTCTGGTAGAGTATGACTCTATGCGCAATGACATTAAAAAGAAAGTGGCCAAGCGATTTGGCGATCCTTATGCTACACAAGAAATTAAACTTGTAGATTATATAAAGCCTGATCCAGTCGCTGCGACTTTCTACGCTGGATTCAGAAAGCAAGATGGAAATACGCTAGATGCCGACACGCAACTAATCTACAGAACTCACGCCGAAATATTTAATGCCATTACCGAGTTAATGGATTTTTTCCGTATGAAAGTAAACTCGCGAGGCAATAAGCGCAGATTCACGCTTGGAGAGTTCTTTAGGAAAGTCAGTAAAGCAGTAAACAATCTACCAGAAACATATAAGCACTCATTGGGCGTGCATCCTAGAACCTTACAGCGCAATTACAGAAAATATATTGACGATGGCTATGTAGGCATTATTCACGGAGGATTTGGTAACAACAATAGCCGTGTGGTGAACGATGCTATAGAGAAACTTATAGTAAGCATCTATTGCCAGAACAACAATCCTTACTCCTCTTGGGTGCATGAAGACTACACACGCTTCGTTACTGGGCAAATAGAAATAGTAGATGTGACTACAGGTGAACTCTTTGAGCGGTCTAAATTCTTAGATAAAAACGGCAAACCTATCTTGATTTCCGAACCAACGGTGTGGAACTACCTAAACGCACCGCACAACCAACCTATAATAGCCAAATACCGAAGAGGCGCCTTGGAGTTCCAAAGCCTTATTAGGCCACATACACATCGTCATGCTCCCACCTATTCGCTCTCTAAAGTGTCGATGGACGATAGGGATTTACAGCGCAAAATGCACAATGGCAAACGAGTAAAAGTGTACTACGCTTACGACGTCATGTCGGGGATCATTATCGGGTCCAGCTACAGCAGGAATAAAGACACTTCACTGTTCATTGACTGTATGCGCGATATGTTCCAAAACATAGATGCATATGGTTTAGGAACCCCACTCGAAGTTGAAGTAGAACATCACCTGGTAAATAACTTTAAGGACGATTTAATGAAAGCTGGCAATGTGTTTCCATTCGTGCGCTGGGCCAACCCTGGTAATGCGCAAGAGAAATGGGCTGAGACTGGAAACCGATTAAAAAAGTATGGTTATGAAAAACGTTATCAAGACGGCGGTATTGGGCGTTTCTTTGCCAAACTAGAGGCAAACAGAACCTATCAAGACAAAGTATTTGATGAACACAATAATACCTACAAATACAAAACCTACGACTACGAGCGCTTAGTTGCCGACGATCAGTATACCATAGAGCTGTATAACAATAGTCCACACCCAGAGTTTGAAGGAATGACACGCCTAGAAGTGTTTAAAGCACACGCCAATCCAAACTTGGCAGAGCTAGACAAAGCACTGCTAGCCAAATACATTGGAGTGAAAGTAGAAACAAGCATACGCCGTAATCAATACGTACGCGTAAACTATCAGAACTACCAAATCAGCCTGAGCGCATTGCGCAATCTAAAGCCAAACAACAAGAAAGTAGAAGCCTATTACCTGCCTCATGAATCGGACACAGTCTATCTATACCAAGATAACAACTTTATATGCAAGGCCGATTATATAGTAGAATTCTCTACAGCTCGCGCAGAATGGGATGAACAAGACGAAGCCGCTTACACCAATCAGATGAAACACATCAAAGAGTTTGACTCGATGGTGAAAAATGGAAGCGAAAGAGTTGCAAGAATAGAAATCATAGAAAACAACGCTTTTGACTTAACCGAAGAGGTGCAAATAGTACCACCAACACAAGAAGATGAAGATTACGACGAGTTTGCTGAACTACTCAGTGATTACGATCCATCTGAGATTGCACGTCAAGCTATAGAAAGTTTATAAACCAATTTTAAACACCCATTAATTATGCTAACAACAGAATTTAAACAACGAATAATCAACGCAATCAACGAGCGTAACAATGATTTTAGTAGCGATGCCAAGATGGCCGTATACCTAAACATCAACACAGCACAACTAAGCCGTGTAAAGAAAGGCGATACAGATAAAGTGTTGAGCGAAGCTAACTGGTTACGCATAGCCCGATTACTAAACATTAGGCCCAACAAGCAATTAGTTTGGCACACTGCAAAAACACCAGCCTATCAGTTTATTTATCAGCAACTAAAAGAATGTCAGGCTCTTAGCATTAGCGGGGTTCTGTGCGATTTGACCGATATAGGCAAAACCCATACTGCGAAGGCATATGCCAGAGAAAATAAGCACGTAGCCTATATAGATTGCTCGCAGGTAAAAACCAAACAACTCTTGGTTCGCAAAATTGCACAAGAGTTTGGCGTGGTTAACACTGGTCGCTATGTAGATGTGTACAATGATTTGATTTATTACCTCCAATTTATAGAGAAGCCTTTAGTAATTCTAGATGAAGCTGGAGACCTAAAACCCGATGCGTTCTTAGAGCTTAAGGCTTTGTGGAATGCTACAGAAAGAGCCTGCGGTTGGTATATGCTTGGCGCCGATGGATTAAAGCATAAAATAGAGAAAGGAAGAGACCTGTTCAAAGTCGGATTTGCTGAGATATTCAGACGCTATGGCAAACGTTATCAAAGAGTGTCGCCACAAGGCAAAGACCTGAGCGAAGAGTTCATGCGCAAACAATTTGCTCTAGTCTCTCATGCCAATGGCGTGAAGGACATAAAGGAAATGTATGCCAAGAGCGGTGGATCACTAGAACGAATTAGAATAGAGGTGGAAAAAAGACAAGTAAATGCGAGGAATTAGTGTACATGAACTTTACAATACTAAGCGTGAAATACTTGAATTGCCCAATGCCTTCCAGGACCATCTGGGCAATCCAGAAATCAAAGGAAGTTGGATAATCTGGGGCGCTTCCAGTAATGGAAAAACGGACTATGCCTTGAAACTTGCAAAAACATTAGCACAGCACGAAAGAGTGGCGTATAACTCGCTAGAAGAAGGCAACTCGCACTCACTAGCATTAGCTTGCAAGCGTAACAATATGCACGAATGCAGCAATAGGTTCTTTATCATACAGGATAATTACGAGGCACTTGTTAGTCGATTAAAACGACACAAAAGCCCCAACATTATAATAACAGATAGCTTACAGTACCTAGGGATCAACTTCACGCAGTACAAAAAGCTTATAGAGAAGTTTCCAAACAAACTTTTCATATGGATCAGCCATGCCGAGGGCAAACAACCCGAAGGAAGAGTGGCTAAGCGTGTGCGATATGATGCTTTCATAAAAATATTTGTAGAAGGTTTCGTAGCACAAGCTAATGGGCGTTACGGCGGTGGCCAGCCATACATAATCTGGCAGCAAGGCGCAGATGAGTATAGAATGAGTTTAAAATAAACAAACAAACACATGATGATAGTCAGTTTTTTGAAGACAACGGAAGCACAGTACGAAAATCTTCGCTTAGAACTTTGGTTACGCTGGTGCGAGGCAAAGTCTATGAGCACAAGAGAATGGCAACAGCTAATGGCAAATGGCATTCTAAACAGATGGTTCAACACAGAACTCACTAAAATAGAATGGCAGTTTATGCACGATCTAGAACCATATCAACGCCAGTGCAGTCCACAGGAGTTAAACGAACGCTACAAGGCATATATGGTAAGTATGCACAGCTTGATCTTGGCACCTGTGCAAAACGAAATAAGAAAGAAAACCACTAAACAGCTAAAACATGAAGACTTCAACACTCAAACCTACCTTAACTAAGCAAGCGCAATTAGCCAATTGGTTAAAGGAAAACCCCGAGCATCCAGATTATGCAACGGTATGGAAAGATTACAACGACCTAAAACAGCAACAATCATGACAGAAGCCCAAACCCAACTTAGAATATATAGGCTCACTAAAGCTCTTAAGAAAAACGGACGATTAAGCACAGAAGAGCGCTGGCTTGTTCACCAAGAAAAAGCGTACCTGCTAAACTCCTTAAGCGATTATCCAACAATGGAGCCTTATAGCGTTCCAGAATCCATAGAAAACAAAATAACAACCTGGTTACAATGATAACATACAGAATAGGCATAGAAGTTACTTGCCAAGGGATTAGTAAAATATTCGTTGGCTATAGAACTGGCGACAATCCAGAGCAAGCACAGACAAAGGCGCTAGATCATTTGCAGAGTTTGGAAGAGTTCCAAGACGATAAAGAACTACGCACCTTCGAGGTGATACAATGCATAGAATACCACGACTACGTGCCATTAGATGAATTTGAATTATATCAACTATAAAAAAAACAACAAAATGAAAGATTTAAGCCAATTAAGCGAAAAAGACTTGCAAGCAGAACTTGCAAGAAGAAGAGAAGAAAAGAGAGACCTTAGAGATCAGTACAAAGAACTATCAAATGAAGTTATTCCTGGTCTATTCCAAAGGCTCGAACAAGTAAGTAAAGAACTGTCAAAAGTGAAAGCTAGCGTGTTTGAGGATATTCTGGCACTTACAGAGTTAAAGATAGATGCCTATGGCGTAAAAGCCAATCAGCAGTCGCACACGTTCAGCACAGACAAAGGCGAAACCTTAACCATAGGCTTTAACGTAAATGTGGGCTATGATGATAGTGTTTACATTGGAATTGCCAAGGTCAAGGAGTTTATAAACTCCCAGATAAAAGACGAAACCACTGCTAAGCTAGTGAATCAAATTCACCGACTCTTAAGAATGGATTCTAAAGGCAACCTTGATCCACGACGTGTAATGGAACTAAAGCAGATGGCAAATGAGTTTAACGATCTAAACTTCATAGAGGGCGTGGAAATAATAGAAGCAGCTTACCAGCCTAAACGATCCAGCTGGTACATTAAGGCAGGATATAGAAATACCTCTGGAATAGACGTAAACCTACCATTGTCTATCAGCACAGTAGATTTTAGTAGAGAATTGGACCTAACCATTTTACTACCAGAAGATGAGTAAGATAAAAGTAACCCCAGTAGTAGATCATGAGAAGTACGACGTAAACGGCAAAGAAGTTCTTTGCCGTAACGGCGAAGCAACATCGCAACAGGAACTAACTTCCAAAGAGAAGATAGCTTTTTACAGTTACCACCAGGGCTTTATAGCTAGCGAGTACCAAGGCAAACATCCAGTAGCTATTTACGATTTATAAAACACATGACAAATTATGACAGCAATAGAATCTAAAGAACAATGGAAAGCAAGAGCAAAAGCCAAGGCAAAAGTAAACTGGGCTTATTTCGATAAAGGAAATAATCAACATAGATTGATCCTTAGTCTGTGCCGACAGGCACAATGGACAAAGCCACACAGTCGTTATGGCGAAGTAGTAGACTTAGAACGCTTGCAAAACTTTTTAAAGAGCGATAAAAGCCCAGTTAAAAAGCCTTTAAAGGAAATGACTAAGCAAGAACTTTCGAAGATTATTATCGCTCTAGAAGGCATTGCAAAACATCGTTATAAATGAAGCAATGTAACTATACGTCTGATGGCTATTGCCTACGTCCAGAAAATGATTATTGCCCAAGCGATCAATGCTTGGGCAATACCAACTGCCAACACAAAATACAAGGCATACAAGTAATAGCCACTTGTGTTAACTGTGAAACTACGCAGGTTGTTTGCACCGATTGTGGTGCAGAATTAGAAAAACCTAAAACCGATTGCACATGAAAATACATGAACTAAAAATAGCCCCTAAGTACTACAAGGAGGTGCTAGCTGGATTTAAAAAAGTAGAAGTACGTCTGAACGATAGAGATTATCAGGTGGGCGATATGCTTTTCCTAAACGAATGGAGCCGTGTCACCAAGCGATATACAGGCGGACAAGTTAGGCGAAAAATCACACAGGTGTATAAAGATTTGCCTGGCCTTAAACAAGACTATGTTTTACTGCAGATAGAGAAACTAGATATAAAGACAACACAATGAATAAAGGAGATTTTAAAAGCATGGTAATAATTTTACTTGCAATGATAATAGTGTGTTTAGTGATAATAGTAATTCACAATGATTATATGCTGGACCTACAATGGGAGCTTATTGAGCTACAGGCAGAAAGGATACATCAATTAGAAATAGTAAGATAGAATGAAACACTACATACTACATATCATCAAGCAAAATGTAAGATTTAGAGTAACGTATAGAAATGGTCGATTCTTTAGACTGGAGCGAATGTCTGGGTTTTTAGAAACCGATGATTTCAAACACATCGGGCAAATCATACCAGTGCAAGAAAAAGATATAGACTTCTACATCGATACTTTCGACCAAAGAATAACCTACACCAAGCCAGAGCCAAAGCCCAAAACTACCTATCAGGAGTTTGTAGCCGTTTGGCATAACTTCTACCATGCGCATTATGGAATAGAGCCACGCTTCAATGCTACAGAAGGCAGACACTTAAAACAGCTCATTGCTTACTTAAAAAAAATAAGTGGTACATCAGCCGATGCGTTGGCCATTTGGCAACAACTATTGTCTAACTGGAATAAGCTAGACAAGTTCCATCAGCGCAATGCCGATTTAAAGTACATCAATAGTAACATTAATAGAATTATAGAAAATGTCAAAAAACCTAGCAACACAAAAACAAGCTATAGCGACGATTTCAAACGAAAAATTACTGAGCGTCTACGCACCCAGTAATTGTATGAAGCAATCTTTTAAGCTTCGCACCATACAGGAAGCTATGAGCACCGAAGCACCAACTATAGGAACTTTCCACCGCGAGAAAAGCAAGGAGTTTACAGAAGCTTATATTTCGCTTTGGCTTATATATTTAAACGATATGCTAAACCTAAACAAACCCCTTAGCGAGGTGCAAATAGAGCTCTGTGCTGTTCATATAGTAGAAGAGTTTTATATGCTTAAGGTGTCGGAGCTTGCCTTGTTATTCAAGCGGATCATAAGCGGAGAATTTGGCGAATTTTACGAAAGCATAAGTATAGCCAAGGTGCTTACCTTCTTTAGAGAATACCTAGAAGAACGCTTCGCCGTAGCAGTAGACAGCACACTACGAGAACACAGAGACAGACAAAGCGATCAAACTTTTAATGTTAGTTCCAACGTACGCAGAATAGTAAAAGATGGTGCAAGAGGGTTTAATAGTAGACGGCCTAAGTGATAATTAAAAACTACTAAGTATATATTAATAAGTCTATAACCATGAGTATAGACTGTTTTAACGATAACTAAATTAACAATAAACTAAAATCATACATTATGCTACATTCACAAAAAGAAACTTTAAACAATGAAGTAATGACTTTCCAGTTTGCTGAAAGTCAAAATCAAGTCCGTACACTTATTGAAAACGGTAATGTTTATTTTGTAGGCTCAGATGTTGCTAAAACACTGGGATATAGGAATCCACGAAAAGCTTTAAAAGACCATTGCAAGGGGGTAACGAAACGTTACATCCTTACAAAAGGTGGTCGTCAAAAAATGAATGTTATTTCAGAAGGCGATGTATTTCGTTTGATTATTCACTCTGAATTAGAGTCGGCTCAGAAATTTGAAAGTTGGGTAATGGACGAAGTTCTGCCTACTTTACGTAAAAAGGGGTATTATAGTATGAATCGCACATCGGTTAATAAAGATTATATCGATGCTCGTAATATTCCTTATGGCAATGTTTTTATTAATGATATTCCTGTGCGCATGATTGTGGTTGATGAAGTAGAGTACTATTCAGTTAATGATTATCATAGAGCTACTAATAGTAGTACTGGAGCAAATCAATCGGCAAAAAAACTAAATGCTTTAGAAACCTTAGCGGTCAAGATTTGGCTATTTGGCAATACCAATCCAGCTTGGTTCACCAAGCGTAAAGGCTTGGAGTTATTGGCTAGTAGCTCAAGAACAATGAAGTTTAACCAATTAAGCTTAGAGGTATGAAAATACAAGATACAAAAGCCTTTATAGAAATATTTAACGAAATCAAAATTAGAGCAGAAAAATTCGAGGACAATAACGATAAATACGGTCTTAATTACTTGATAGGAGTTGATGAAGATGGTGATCAGGTAACGGAAATTGACGGACATAACTCTTATTGCGATGACTGCATAGACGAGGTGGTTGATGAATACGAACTAAAACTAAAGCAATCACCTAATGAGATTGATAGTAATTGCTCTAAGGAAAGGTTCAAGGACGTCGTAAAAGTACTAATGACAGAAGAAAGCTGTCCCGAAAAGGACAACTTTTGTTATTGTGATAATTGCGGTAATTTGATTAGCATAGTAGGTGTACTTCATACTTCTTCTCAGGAAATAGATTATTGGTTGGATGATGGTGTAACTGTCAATCTTAATTTACTGGAAGATCGTGATTGCTTCATATTGAATGAACTTATTGAAAATGCAGTCAGCGATTGGCCTGAGTTGATTTCAAAATTGAAACGCAAAATTGAATTGGAAAACGTGTCGGTGGTTTGAATTACCGCCAACGTTAAAAGCATACACGAAGGCGGGACTTCAATAACCCGAACATACATATTAAGCACTTCGCCCCGCTTTTGTGTATGTAATGTTATAGGGCGTTCATTATATAATGACAACAACTGAAGAAATACAAAAACTTGAAAAAAGAAAAGAAATGGCTGTTTTTCAACGAAAAATAACAACACAAATATGGACAGTCATTGAATATGACCAAGAAATAGGTGCAATAGATAGAAGGCTGGAGAAACTCCAGTACAGGTTAAAGTCTGAGAAAAAGTCTTCTTTAAATGCCCTATAACGTTTTGTGGCTTTGTGTCTGTTTGCCCTTGCACAAGGCTTCAATTTACCACAAATGTTGATAGGGCAAATAGCACAAAACCGCTGTTACCTGCTGGGCGGATTATCAGTAGGAACTAAAATTGAAAACGAAATGATTTATTGTTTAAAACCCGAAATGTACCCAACACCTGAACAGACTATTGAAGAAATAAGCTTAGAGATATGAAAATACAAGAAACAAAAGCCTTTAAGGCAATGAACGCTACACGACAGCACATAGCGCTTTTAAAAAGCAATAGAAATAGAATCAACAACAACGTTGGGATCGCCAAAACAATAGGACTGGAACGCTGGAAAGAAGTAGCTACTGGACTGCCAGAACATTGGAAAGCAATCGTTCGGGAATTAGCAGCACAATAGATGTTTATTAAACCGTTCGTAATTGAGCGGTTTTTTTTATGTTTGTTTAATAATTCTTAAAAAAATAGATGATGAGAAAATTACTTTTTATTTGTTTAACTATTCTATTTGTAGCTTGCTCTTCAGATGATAATACGTCGCATTCAGATTCTTTAATTGGAAAGTGGAAGGAAGTTTCTTTTACTGTGGACGGTGTAGTACCAGATGATTTATATATTGATGAGTGTGGTACAGACTCAATGGAGTTCATTGATGATTCAGTTATAATTTTCACCGAATGGTGGGATTGTGAAGTTTCGCAGTATAGAGTCAATTACAGGCTATTATCAGGTGGTAGAATTGAAGTCAGTCTGGGTGGTGAAACAGAAGTTGTAGATTACGAGTTGAAAGGTGATACTTTATATATTAAGTATCTTGATGATTGGTACGAAGACGGAAGGGAACTTCTTGCCGTACAAACTTATAAAAGAATGTAATTTCTTCTTCAAATTAACTAGAGTCTATAAGTTTAAACCACTCAATTATGAGTGGTTTTTTACTTAAACCATCTGCATCGTTTATTGTCGTTCTGATACTTTCTGTAATAACGTTTTACTCTGTTGATATTTTTAGTTGTATTAGGTACTATAAAAAAATCTTTACGATCTATAACGAAAGCCTTACCAACATTATTTGCAAAGGCTTTTTTAATTTTTGGTAAAGAGTTAAAGTCTAAGATTTCATTTGCTTTTCGTAAACGTCTAGTAGTAGTTCTATCTCCGTAATAGTTAGGTGGGAATATAGTATTCAAAATAGGGTCGTTAATGGCTATTGTTTTCATATTTAGAGCATAATCTAGTTCATTAGCAGACTCATCCATAACACAGTCAAACTGTAAAAAAGGTAATATATCTTGATTTCTCTTGTAATCCTCCCATATCTGGTATTGTTGTAATGCGCTAAAAGCTGTATTGTAATCTCGTTCTAAATCTTCTCTGGAAAATTCAATATTAGACTGATACAAAGGTAAACTATACATAAAATCATGAAAACTTCCTTTTTGATGTCTATTTTCCTGCCACACGTTATTTACCACAATAAACTCTTCAAAAGTTTCACATATTGTAAATTTAAATAGAAATTTATCATAATATTTACTTAGGCTATCATCGTTGTAATTCACTTCTATCATTATAATTCATCTAAATTAGATTCTACTGACAAATATAATATGTAACTCGAAACTATAAAGGTAATCAATTTCTACTTGCATGACAGGTAGGGAATGTTTATTTTTATGACATGAAATATTCTGATAGCGTACAAATAAAAGGAAGATCTTCTCGGCTTATCAATAAGCGGAACAATGAGTTGGCTGCAAGGTTCTATTTTTACAATTCCATTGTAGGTCTACAGACTGATCGTTGTTTAAAACTTCTGGAAGAGGAGTTTTATATTTCTAAGGCTACTGTATACGATAATCTCCTTAAGGTTAATCACATTGTCGAGTTGCTAAAAGTGAGACAAATAAACGTTAGTCAACTTCAAAAGTGGTATCCATATCTTAACTGGACGGCACGTTTTTCCACGCAGTCTCCCACTTTTGAACGGTGGTTTTCAGACCAGTTCTGATCTGTCTATCTTCTTTGCTTAGATTGCTAAAAGGTTCAAACCTCTTGTCTTTATAGCCTTGCAAAGCTTTATCTATCTTTTCGTTAAGCTCTAAATACTTCAAGCCTCTTTCCCTCACTTGCTCGGGTGCTAAGCTATGAGTCTCGCTTATATATTTGTCTATTACAGTAAGCTCTATATGTCCAGTAATAGTTCTGTGTACATGATTTATTTCTTGTGAGCTTTCAGACAGTTTTATAAGAACAGCTGGATAACTTATTGGCGGTTGCTCTACTTGCAGTTGACCAGCATCTAAATCAATGTATCGTATTTCCTCAATTCCTCCTAGTAGTTCTAAGAGCTTTTCATATAATTCTTTCATAGTTATTGTTTTAATACCTTACGAATAAGGCTGTTAATTCTTTCTCTAAGTTCGGCACTTTGTGCAGAGTTCCCAATAAATTGACGTTTAGGTATGTTTTGCTCTATAGACCTGTCGTGTGCCTTTACTGTGTATTGCCCTCCATTTCTAGTACGTCTAATGTGTTCTCTTACGTGCTGATGTACTAAGCCTTTAAATCCCTCATTGTGCGCACGTGCGTATGGAGTATCAGCTCCTCCAGCAATTATTTGCACTTTGTCATCGTGAGTTTTACCAACTCGAATACTACGTCTTAATTGTCCTGAGTTAACCAGCAAAGCTCTATCGTCATCTTGTTTTTGCTCCCATTTCGTTGGGCTTTTTCGTTTTTCCCAAGGCTCAACTTCTTTATTTTGCCAAGCTTGCGCTTTAAAGTTGTCCAAAGAGAAGTTAACTACTTCCTTACCGATTATGGGTGGTAGTTGTCTGAGCTTTCCTGCTATTTCTTGTTGCAGTTTACTTAGCCTATCTTCTAATGAGTTTGACATAATATAAATGTTTTGTATATTTGTAATACAAGAAAGGGAGTTTAAGAATAGAAGTCTGGGTTGAGACCAGGTGAATCGTTTTTAAGTCCCTTTCTTTATTAAGTTAATTGCATAAGGCTGTCTTCTTCCATCTGTAAATACCTCTACATTTAAACGGAACGTTTCTTGTTTCCAAGTAAACTTATAATATTCATATTTCACTACTCCTCTGCTAGCCTTCTTTGCATAGTTGAACGCATTTTTGTCTAAGGGTTTACTCTCTATGAATGTCGATTCTCGCAATATGCTTTTTATATCCTTTACTATGTGTTTGTAATAAATATCAGTAAAATGTCTTTCAATCTCTCTGACTGCTCGCCTGCTCAAATAAAAATCATTTATTATCTCACCTCCTTCTTTTATATTTTCTTTCCGCCATTTTGTGAGCTTAGCAACTTCTTCTTCCTTTCTCCTTTTATGGAAGTTCTTATGTACAATTTCAGGTGTATTAGCTATATAGGCATTCTCTTTTGTGAATATCTCACCAGTTACAGCTACGTTATTCTTAAAAGCTTTTGGTATATCTGGTAGGTTGTAATTTTCAGTTGGCACCCCCGAATGCAATCGTCTAACAGTCGTTCTGCAGTTAAAATGATTCGGCGGAAAATAGTTGATCAGTACAGGATCATCTACACTCATTATTACATCGCTAAGAGGTTCACAGATATCACTAGTTCTTTTATCTTCAACTACGTCAAACTGAACGAAAGGAAACAAATGTTTGTCTTTTTGTATGTCTTGCCACAATCGGCTCATTTGTGCTCCTGCTACAACTGTATTGTATTCAGTTCGCAAATATCGGTTGGATGTGCCTACTACTTTTTGAGCTTCATGTTTAAAATCGCTCCAGCTTCTTAATTTGCCTTGGTCGTCCAGTAACAAGTTGTTTAATCGTATATTGTCTTGATTGTTTTTTGCAACAGAAAAATCCCATACATTTTTCTTTAGCGTTTCTCTCAAGATGTAATCAGGACTATCATAGTCTATAGCTTGCCCAAACACATCATTAATCGGTTTAATTAGATGTTTAGCGGTTTCTGTAACGATTGGATTATTAGGCGTGCCGTCAAAGCCTTTATTTCGCCAAATTTCTCTAATGTTATCCGTCCATAATTTAGCCATGATATCTGCCCAGTCTGGTGTAGTATCATCTGCAGCTAAATCAACTTTATGATTATGAATGCAAGTGTGCGTATAGCTTTCTTCTAACGCTATCCAGTTTATCTCTGGATATAGTTTTAGCTCTATCTCGGAGCGTTTCCAAAAAAATCCTTTAAAGCTTTAAGTCTGCTTTTCTTGACTTTTACCACTTCAAAATCATCGTCGGCTTCTTCAGCTTGTAGGCTAAATCCAAAAGGACTATCTCCTTTGCGTGGGCGGTTTGGGTCTTTGTTTCCTTTAGGAATACCTGTCAGCTCATACCAATAATCATCGTCCACACCATGCTCGGTAACTTCGTCAATCCTTTCAGCGATGTCTATTTTCTCTTTTAACGATAAATTGTCTCTTTCTGGAAACAAAAAGAAACCGCCTTTTACTGGATAGCCTCGCTTTTCTAATCTTGGCAGTAACTGGTGGTTTAGTACTTCTAATACAAAAGCTTGATCATCTTCGTTGATATCATCCTCTACGTCCGCATGTACTTTAGATTGACTGTGTGAAGCTCCGTCTTTTGAAGTCATGGTTTGGCCAATCGTACCGATTAGAATTTGCTCATCTAGCCACTCTAGAAACTCTTTATGAACCGCTCCGTTTACTGATGTGGAAATACTATCTACATCTGAGTTTTTGGAAGCCACTATACTTCCACTTGCTCCTCGTTTGGTAAAGGTTTCTTCCATTTCTTCTCTACCTTTATCATCATCGGGGTCGTAGAGTCCTTTTAATATTGGTATACCCCACAGCTCACAGAACTCAGCATAGTCCGCTCCTCCATTTCTTTTGAAAATAGCGAATGGTGCCGACTCCATAAGTAATCCAAGATCGTTGTCTTCGCCTACATTCAAAAGAAAGTCATCGTTCAAATAACTCCAGCCTTCATCGTCAAAGTAAGACTTTAAAATTTTCTTTTGCTTGGTGTCATAGTGCCTTCTCTCAATAAGCGTACAATCAAAACCTTCTTCAAAATCAAGCTCAATGATACTTTTGCCATAGAACCTGGTTAAGAATATTTCTTTTAGTAGTTTTCTAAAAGAGGGAGTTTGAATTAAATCAGTCATCTCTTCTACTTCTTCGCTGTTTACAGTAAACTTCAAACCACCATTTGTTATATGGCGAACTCGTTTTCGAATCGATTCGCCCAGGACTGGGTCTTTACTAATGTTTTCATACACATCATACAGCTGTCTTCTTTTACCTCTGTCGGCACTGCGTATGCCTCGAGTGTAATTGGCTATATCTATTGCTTCACGTTTTGGAGGCTGTACTACCAGCACTTGTGAAATTCTAAGTTCTTGTTTCTTACTCATTTTAATATCTATTTTGACGTTTTGGATTGCTAATTAGGTTAAAGCTGCTAGAACTTGATGTTTCTTCCTTTACAGGAAAGTCAGCAGGCATACCTTTATACACCGCCGTGAGCCAAGCTACAGCATCATCATAGCGCAGTTTTTTGTCGTTGTAGTCTATATGTGGCGTGGCTAAGCCAATAATTTCCCATATGGCAATATCCTTTACGAACTTTACTAAAAGTGGACTTCTTTCTGAACCTTTATGATTAAAAATAGCTCGTGTGTCATAGTGCTTCATGAGTTTGCTTTTGGCAAATTCAATAGCAGCATCTAGTGCAGCCAAAGCAATAGTTTCATCATTCCTAATGATTTCCTGTAGTTCTTCCTCGCGAACGTGTGTTCGTAGTTCTTCAATTTCGATATACATATCAATAGCGTTTTTTATTTGGTTTAGGTTGGATAACCTGCGGTTTACCAACGTTTTGTCTTAAGTCTTTATATAATCGCCATACGCCACCTTCAAGGCAATCTGGCCCATCAAGAACTACACTACTGGGTGATACTGCTAGCATCTGTTCCTCCATCACTTTCATATCCTCGGTATCTTCCAGCTTTTCATCAAATACTAAGGCACCATTCCTGTGTAGTGGTTCTAGAGTTGCCTCTACTCTTGTAAATTTGTCAGGCTTTTTTCTAGTATCAGCCTGATAGCCTATGGTGTAGCCTTTTGATTTTGACTTCTTTTTTATCTCTGGTTTTAGTACCTGTTCGTAGAATGGGTCTTGTAGGCTATTATTTTCAATCCACAACTTCATGGTGTCCACTTTTTTAGCATCAGCAAAATCATGCGCTTCAAATAGCCAGTTAATAAATGCGTTGGTGTTGTTTTGTTGCACTCGAAGCCAATAAATGTAGTATGTGGTGTTTTTATATCCGATTACAACACCTGCTTTATATGATGTTCCTTTCTTTGCTCGGGTTCGGTCTTTATTCGATGTGGATGGATCGAAGTATGCAATTACTCTTTTACAGCTTCTTAGAGGTGGTACTTTGCCGTAATTAATAGATGTAAAAACAGTTCCCTTGTCGATTGGATTGTTATAATATTCTTTTTGCGCAGAGAAATAACTGATTTTGCTTAACACACGATCAATATGCTCTTCTGTATTTTTATTCGGCCAGGTACTTTTACCATTCTTATCTCTTATGTTGACAATGGTTGTTTTGTCTGCCATCTTAATAGCACGAGTTATGCAACTGTCTTTTGCAATGATGTTCCCATTAAAAAGCACTCGCAAAGGATTAGAAATAGACCTAGCACCATAGAGAGCCTGTTCAAACCAATCCCATTTTTTCTGTACTGTTTCAGGGTTTCTACAATCCTCATCTGTGTCAAAGTCATCCATGACAATCATATCTGGGCGTATCTCTTCATTTCGAGCACCTCGAGGTGTATTGCCCGCTCCCACCGCAATGAACAATGCACCATTTCTAAGTCTAAACTGCGATTCGCTCCAATTACCCCAATTTACTTGACTACCATAGTCGTTTATGATTCTTGGATTTTTTTCAAAAGCCAACTTTAAGGGCTTCAATAAACGAGTTGCTGAAATGTTTGTAGCAGAACCATAAATGATGAATTTTATATCACCAGTTAAAGCTAGTTTCACTACCTCCATCATGGTACGACCTGATTTCGACAACTCTCTACTCCATGCACGCACTTCATACCATTCGGCATTTTTCATAATGCGATTGGTCGACTTCTTATGAAACGGCATTGGCTCGCTGGAGTAGTATTTTGGAAAGTAATACTTAAACCAAGCTTCATGATTGGCCTCAAGGTCTTTTATCCGCTTTTGCTTATCGTCTGGGTCTTCAAATAAATCTACAAGCCCATCCTCTTGCTGGAGGTCTTCATAGTACTTCTCCCAAAAGTCTAAAGCAATTCTATCTTCAGCGGTTTGTTTAGGTTTTAATAACATTTTAAAAAGTATTTAAATCTACCTTAATTTGGTTTTAATGAAACTATCAGCATATTCTCCTATAAGTCTGGCATCATCAATGTTCTGTTTTTTTACATCATTTATAAATGGAGTAAAAGCGGTGATAAACTCACTCGTTGATGTTTCTTTTTCTAAAGCTTCTATATCGCGAATCAAGTAACGTCTTGTGTTGGCCAATTTGCTATCGGCATAACGTTGTCCTGGCTCTCTATTTTTTACTTCGTTGTTAATCTCTTCCAGCTCGGAGTAGAGGTTGCTTAATTGTTCCTCACGAGTTAGCAGTATGTTTCGTTTGAGTTTTTCCCAGCCTTCATTATTAATCCACTCGCCTATGGTACGCTCCGTAACTCCAATTCGTTCAGCAATCTCTTTTTGGGTGATATCTTCTTTTAGGAAATAGATTCTTGCACGCTCCATTAGCTCTTGGCGTTTTTGATTGGTCATTCGTCCACGTCTTTGTCTCTTTTTACTCATCTGCATATAATTAAGGTTGTAATAGTTACAAAAGTGCCTTAAAAGCCAATGCTTTGAAAATGTCAAATCTATGACACTGTAATTTTATGGGTATCATACAGTAAAATATTGGGTGTCATAGATTTGACATTTTTTTGTTCCTAAAAATCCTTAAACATTTGCAATACAAATCCGATAATTAAAATCAATTATAAATGTCAAAAGCACCTCTTTTTTGTGTGAGCGATGAAAACGTAAAAAACTCGCATGGGTTTTATGTAAAAACAGCAGGGATCGATCTTGAAACTCGATTCTTAGCCAATCCTGTGTGTTTAAGAGATCATTATAATAGCACAGATGCACACTTAGGGTTGTGGAAGGATATTGAAATTAAAGACGGCAAACTTTTTATGCGTCCAGACTTTGATACTGAGGAGGAAGCAAATAAGGATGTGGTGCGAAAAGTAATGAACGGAAAGCTAAGAGGTTCTTCCATCGGTATATACTTCGATCCAGAAGACTTGGTTTTAGTCGACGATCGATTGATACTACTAAAATGTGAGTTATATGAGGTAAGCATTGTAGCTGTTCCCTCCAATGCATCGGCCGTTGCATTGTTTAAAACCGATGGTGCACGTTATACAGATGCCGAAATAAAACAGCTTACGCTAAGCTTGAAAACAGTAAAACCCAAAAATAATAAACATATGAAGACAATTGCTAAGCATCTTTCTCTTAACGAAGATGCTACAGAAACCGCAATCCTTAAAGCGATTAAGGATAAAGAAGCAGCATTAGCAACCGTTACAGCTAATCTAACTGCAAAGGAAGCAGACTATACTGCATTAAAGGCGAAATATAACACTTTAAAGCAAGCTGAAGATGCTCGATTAAAAGCTGAATTAAAAGCTGAATTAAATGCTGCTATTAAAGATGGCAGAATTGATAAAAGCTCCGAAGCTTCTATTAAAGAATTGTCGCATGAAAGTGCGATGAGCTTGCTAAAGAGCTTACCAAAGCGTAAATCTATAGCAGATCAAGTAATTGATCCATCAAACGAGTTGGATAAGTTTAAAGGGAAAACTTACAGAGAGCTGGACCGCGAAGGATTATTGGCTGAACTGAAAGCTTTAGACAATGATTATTTCGAAGAGCTAAGGAAAAAGCACTTTGGAAAGTAAAATTAATAATAACCTAAAAATTAAATAAAATGGCATTAGAATTAGAAATTTGGCACGAAAGTATTCAGGAAAAGCTATTGGAAGATAATAGTTTCTTGAACCACGTAGCCGACGTAGATGAGGACCATATACTAGGTGGAACTGTGGTACACATTCCACAGGCTGGAGAGCCAAGTGCGGTGGTTAAAAATAGAACGGTAGTTCCTGCTACTCCAGCAAAGAGAGTGGATAGCGACATCTTGTATAAGATCGATGAGTACACCACCGATCCTGTATACATTCCAAACCGTGAAACTGTAGAGCTGTCTTACGACAAGCGTAAAAGCGTGTTAGACCAAGACATTGCAAACCTATCAGAGGAGGTGGCCGAGGGAATGTTGCACAACTTTATTGTATCACCAGTAGGCGACAATAAAACTTTACCTGTTGCAAGTATCTTAAAAACTGAAGGAGCTGAAGTTGATTCAGGGCTTGCTGGTTCTTCAGGTAAGCGTAAAGCGTATAGCATTAGAGACCTACAGCGTTTAAGGAATTTCTTAAAGCGACAAAAAGCTTGGAGCGAAGGAAACATGCACGTGTTGCTAACTCCAGATGCTGAGGATCAAATGTTCCCTGCCGATTCGAATGTTACTGTAACTGCTATGGCTAGCGTTAGCGAAGAAGAGCGTCGTGCTGGTATTATGTATAAAGCGCAGGGCTTTTACATTCACAGCCGATCGGGCGTTTATGTATTGGATGATACAGGGGCATTTAAAGCGACTGGAGCAATCTCAGAAGCTGGAGATTCGGAAGGGATTATTGCATGGAACAAAAACATGCTTGAGAAAGCTGTAGGATCGACAAAAGCTTTTGCTAGAGAGAACGATCCAACCTACTACGGTGATATCTACTCATTCCTAGTTAGAATGGGCGGACGTGCAAGACGTAAGAACTATGAAGGTGTAGCAGTTTTAATGCAAGCTCCTATAATTTAATCAATATCCCATGCCCTCAAAGAAATTGAGGGCTGATGTGGGATAGTTTAAAAAGATAACAATGATATACGATTGGATAATTGATGGTGTTACTACGCTAGCACTTAAGAATTTATTACTGTGGTTTGCCTTATCAACATTTGTAGTGTTTGCTGCTTTTATTGATTTGCGTTTGGGCGTAAAAAAATCAAAAGCTGAGGGTAACTATACTTTTTCAAAAGGATTGGAAAGAACTTTATCAAAGCTTAATAAACGGCTTACTATTATGGTAATAGCCCTGATTTTTGACGCCTTAAACCCAGTGTTTTATTACACGGATTTTCATCCAATCCCTATTGTATCTATAATTTTTGCAGTCTTCTTAATACGCATTGAGTTTATTAGCGTACTGGAACATCTTGAAGTAGGTGGAAGACATAAACTTAGAGATCAGCCCAAGGAAATACTAGAGATTTTAAAAGAGGTAAAAGAGATAAAGAATGAGGTTAAAGATATTATTAGGTAGCTTTTTGATTGCCTTTCTGGTGAGTTGCAAAACTTATGATTATAAGGTAGAGGATAAATCAAGCCTTGCAAAATTATGTGTGTATGAGTTTCCTGTTGCAGACATTGAATTGCCTGAACCTAAAACCGATACCATTATTAAACATCACACCAAGGTAGTAGTAGATAGTGTGGACTGTAGAGAAAGCAATAAAATAGAGTATGTGTATTTAACAATACCGAATGATACGATCTACATTACAAAAACAGAGTATCGGATAGACCCAATGGCAAGTGCAAGAACTAGGCTTATAGCCGATTTAGAGCGTCAAAACAATTATTTAAAACTCGATTTTGAGAAAGCTAATAAAGAACGTAACCAACAACGCAATAGAAGTAATAGACTGTTATTATTACTAATTATTTCAGCAGGAGCAATAATCACTTTAATTTTTAAAAAATGAAACAGCTGACTAGAAACTTTCACAGGTCGGAGTTCGATTGTAAGGATGGAACAGTAGTGCCTTTGAAGTATAAAAACAACCTAATAAAACTTGCAACCAACTTGCAAGTCATTAGAGATAGTATTCAGGATGAACATAAATGGAGCATAATTGTAAATAGCGGATATCGTACGGAAACGCACAATAAGATAGAGGGAGGTGCTAAATATAGCCAGCATTTAACCGCATCTGCTGGCGATTTGCTACAAGAAAAATACACGCCTTTAGGCTTCTATAGACATATAGAAAGCTTAATTAAACAGGGCAAAATACATAACGGTGGACTATTTCTGTATAACAACTTCGTTCATTATGATGTAAGAGATAAGCCTGTAAGAGGTAATTATTCAACAATTTATAAACTATAAATAACAATACAATGGCAAAAGAAATTAAGAATACCATTTTGGTCTTAGCAATCGTCCTAATGGATGTTGCAGCAAGAATTTTTAAGTACAATCCCGAATTGGACAAAATCTTTTTGACCTCGGATGGTCAAGGATTCAAGGAGTATGAGAAAGCAGTGGCTCATTCGGCTTATTTAAGCGATAAGAAAGTTACTACTATAGAGCGCTCTCAACTTAAACAAGGGTCTAAGTCAGGTAATGGAGCTAAAGATTCTGATGATGAAACAGAATCCATAACTCCAGGAAGTTCTGATGAAGAAGATGAAGCTTCGCAAAGAGATTTGCTTATAGCAGAATATACAAAGCTTTATGGCAAAGCTCCATCCCATAACATCAAGACCGAAACCTTAGAGGCACGTGTAGCTGAAGCTAAAGAAGAAGCAAATCAGAAGGAAAGTGAAGAGCTTCCAGAAGATGTTGCTAAAGAAGAAGTAAGTCAGAAAGAAGGCGAAGAACTTCTGGAAGACACTAACAAACAAGAATAACCTTTAAATAAATTAGAAAATATGAGCACAATTTTTGGAATTGCTGGAGCTGTAGAAATAGCTCCAGTGCAAGCAGATAACGCAATGCCTTTAGACGCTGAATTTACAGAGCTTTGCGAAACTTATAGAGACTCAGTAGAGATTCTAGATGAGGACCCAGAAGAGGCAGAGGAGTACTCAGATCAGGAGGATGATCCAATAGCTTCTTTTATCGAGCAAGGAAAAACAAGAGGTAGTTTTGATACGTTTGATTTTGATCCTATAACACTTAAGAAACTATTCCCTGGAGGAACTGTAACAGGTGATGATTTTATTTTTCCTCGGTCAAATACTGGCTTTGAGACTGCCTTGAGATTTTCAACAGATTCAGGTCATACAATAGCATTTCCGAGAGTGAAGCTCTTTGCAAAACGGAATATGCAATTGGTGAAAAAAGGTGTGGCATTGATTAATGTTACATTCACTGCTTTGTCTCCAGCCCAAATTTCGAAAGATGAGTAAAAAAGAAGAGGTGCTAATTGAGAAACTAGCACCACAAATGTTATTAAAAAGAGGTGTAAAGGTGAATGTACGTGCACCTCTTTTTTTACGCATTTTCGGGAAAAAGGAGTTAGCGCTAACGATGTATCAGCCGACAGCCAGAACCTTGCTTAAAATAGCCAATGTATATCTAAAGCTTACTACAATAGAAGATGACGGAAAGCTTACTAGCTTACTAAAACACTATACAAAGCATTCCAAGAAAGTACATAGAGTAGTAAGTTTAGGCTTTTTAAATAGCCCAAGGAAAATGTGGCGAACTAATATTTTAGCTTGGTATTTAGCCAGAACATTAACTGAGCAACACTTTCTTTATTTATTCCAACTCTTGATCCTTCACGGAGGAGTTGAAGATTTTTTGAGTACTATCAGATTAATCGAACAAACAAGGATAACCAAGCCGATGAATCTGAGCCAAGAGAGGAAAACGAGTTAAAAAGCGAAAGCTTTCATAGCGTTTTTGGATTTATATGGGCAGTTGCTGAAAAAACAGGATGGACAGTAGATTACATTTTAGACCTGCCTTTTAAACAAATAAGTATAATGATGGCAGATGCGCCAAGGTTAACAAGGTCAAAAAAACAAGAAAAAAAATTAACTACAGACGCTGAATTAGAAGCTTTTTTTGGAACAAAAATTAAAAAATGACAACAGAGCCTATCAAAATAGAATTTGCAATAAACTCTACAGACCTTAATGAAGAGTTTAAACGTATTGTAACTGGAGCTAAAAATCCAGACGAAGCGATTGATGCACTGCGTGAGCGATTTAAACAATTAAATGCTGAGCAACTACTTGGAATTCAAGGCATGGAAGATGTTGCCAAGGCTATGCTGAATATGGGGCAAGAAGCGTCCAAAGTCAAGCTAGAGAATATCGGCATAACAAAAGAAGATGTAGCGCTACAAAAAACGATTATCAAAGAGTTAGAGGCAGAACTCAAGGCATTTAAAAAAACAGTAGATGAAATGGCTCCGGGTCTAGAGCAGAATAAACAAAGAGATCGTTATAGCTTGATGAGCGCTGCAGTCGATGCTGAGAAAAAATCCTTGCAAGAGATGACCAATGAGCTTGGCCAAACAGAAGAAGCTCACAAGTCTTTAGCAAGTCAAGTTAGAAGTTTGCTAGAAGAGATGCGTCAGCTAGAACTACAAGGAAAAAAAAATACAGACGAATACAGAAAGCTTAAAGATGAAGCGGCTTACTTAGAAGAAATTAGAAAACGTACACGTGCTAGTTTAAGAGGAGAAAATGATGACATGAGGGCTTTGTCAGCTGGTGTTAATCTCTTGGCTGGTTCCTACTCCACTGCTATGGGAGTTGTTGGAATGTTTACCGATGACACAGCCAAAATGGAACGCATTCAAACCAAGATGCAAAGTGCTATTGCCCTAACTGTTGGAGTACAACAAGTAAGCGAAGGCTTGGCAAAAGAAAGCATTGTACTTGGTAAAATTCAAGCTATACAAGCTACAGCTTTAGCCAAAGCAAAAAACTTAGAAGCTACCAATACAGGAAAAGCCACCATAGCCCAACGCATGTACAACATGGTGGCAAAAGCCAATCCATATGTTTTACTCGCTACAGCAGTTCTTAGTTTGGGTGCTGCTTATGCTGTGATGCGTTTGGCAATTGGCGGTGCAACTGAAGAGCAAAGAAAGCTAAACAAAGAAATTGGCAAAGAAGCAGCAAGTTCTATAGCAGAACCTTTGCTAAAGTACAAAACCCTTCAAAGACAATGGCAATCCCTTAATGGAGACCTGAAAAAGCAAAACGAATTCTTAGAAGAAAATAAAGGCAAGTTTGCTGAGCTTGGCGTTCAAGTAGATAATGTGAATGATGCTGAAAATCTTTTGGTAAATTCTTCGAGTGCTTTTATCGAGGCGATGATGCTAAGAGCTCGTGCCACTGCACAGGCTACAATCGCACAAAAGAAATATGAAGAATCTCTTTTGGCTGAGGATGCTTTTCATCAGCAACGAGAAGACTTAAAAGGTAATAATGGATGGTGGAACAAATTTCTAACTGAAACCAAACTAGACTTTAAAAAGGATTGGGGCAAACTAACGGGAAATCCTTATAATGCTTTTGAATATAAAAGTTTAGAACGTGAGGCTGACAAATGGTTAGATGAGTCTCTCAAGCTTCAAGAAGAAGCAACAGAATTACTCAAAAAACATGGAATAAAGACAGTTGAGGATTTGGCTAATGAAAGGCTGAAAACTGAAAAGAAAACTTCAGAACAAATCATATCTGAACGAAAAAAACTCTGGGAAGATTATTATGCTTTTGAAGCAACATTTGGAAAGGCTGTAGCTAAAAAACAATTTGCAAGTTTAAGAGAAGAGTCTAAATCTTACTTTGAATGGCTTGAGAAAGAAAAGGCTAAATATACCGATGAGGCTTCTGAAGGAAACTTAAACACTCAAGACTTAGAATACTTGACCGCGATTACTCAAGCTTTAGCCGATTTGCAAGGGCAAAAAACAGGTTTAGAAGAATTTACTCAAGACCTAGAGCGAAGCTTACGGCATGCGCCTGATTTAGTTGCTCAGCTTGATGTGATAGATGATAAAATTAAAGAACTGTCTACAGATAAAGCAAATATAGACTCAGGAGCGATGAGTTTTGTTGTCGGCAAAAAAGAGGATATTGAGCGTGAACTGGAAGAGCAAGCTTTGTTATTTGTACAGGCTCATTTGTCTTTAGCAGACAAAAAGCTGGCTATTGACAAAAAGTACCTAGAGTTATCTAAACAAATTGCCTTATTGGATTTATCAGATGAGGGCTACCAACATCAGCTAAACGAACTAGAAAAAGCAAAAGAAGAAGAACTAAAAGCTTTGGAAGATGCTGAAAAAAAGAAGGTTGAAATTGTAGAGCGTTATTCAGAATCATTGATTGGTATAACCAAAAGGCAGTTGCTTGTGCGTATTGCTAGCTTAGAGGAATATCTAAGCTTGACTAAAAACGCACTTAATGATGAACAGCGCGAACATCTTAAAGCTGAGCTTACAAAAGCAAAAGCCTTGGCTAGCACAAAAGGTTTGTCTATTGAGATAAATGCTTTATTACAGGAGCGCAAACAACTTTTGGATAAGATTAAAGCCGATGCTGCACAAGGAATTGTAAACGAAGAGGATGTAGCGCATTTAGATAAACTTAATCAGGAGCTTAAAAATAAAACCTCCAAAACATTTTCTGAAATAGCCGAATATGCAGGTCAGATAGCTGGAGGCTTCTATAATTTATCGGATTCGCTTCAAGACATTAATCCTTCGCTTGCTGAAACATTAGAAACTATAGGAGATATTGCTAGTGTAGCTGAGGATGCAGCAGGTGCAATTGCTTCTTTTGCTGTAGGTGGTCCTGCAGGAATTATAGGAGGAATTACAGGAGTAATGAATGTAGTATCTGGTATTTTCTCAATAGGTTCTAGAGCTAGAGCTAGACGTCGTCAAGAGGAGGCAGAAATTAAGCAATGGCAAGATGAAGTTTATCAAGCAGGTTTAGACTATAATCGCATTCTTAGAGATCAGTTAATTACAGAAATAGAAATAAATGCTGCTTATAAATCCAGACTCGACACTATTAAAGAATTAATGGATGCCTCTAGCAGAAACTTGGCTAATGTGGAGCGTGACATTAATAACGTACTACAGCGCTTGTTTGAATCCGAAACGTTGGTGAATCCGATGACTAGGGCGGAACGATGGTTTCATAATTATGCTAAAACAGGAGTTAAAGAATTCGACACTATAGCTAATTTATTAAAGGAGATGAATAATGGTGTAGATGTAGATATGACCGACCTAGACACTATTTTGGATATGCTTGCAGAATTAAATTCTAAGAAGCCCTTGACTGGTGACGCAAAGACAGCATATGAGCAGTTATTAGCTTTAAAGGAAGAGTATGGCAGTCTTACTAGAGCGCTGGAAGAATATGAGCGTCAGCTTAAAGATGTTTTAGCGGGCACCACTGCAGCTGCCTTGGCCGATGGAATTATTGAAGGTTTGAAAGCAGGAAAAAGAAGTATAGCAGATTTTGGGGATGATATAGAAGAGATTTTAAGGAACGCTATTCTAAGCGGTCTTCAGGACACGATTTTTAAAGAAGCAATTCAAAATTTACAAGACTATATAGCTGAAGCGATGACCGATGGTGAGCTGACTCAAGAAGAAGCAGATGAGATTAGACGAATGTGGGAAGCTATTGTAAATAGAAGTGCTGAAATGATGGATCAGATGGATCAGACTGGTTTAGACCTATTTGGTCCTGGTTCTGATAAGAATAGTTTACGTGGGGCATACAAAGCAGCTAGTCAAGAGTCTATTGATTTGCTTAGCGGACATACTGCAGCAATGCGGCTTACGCAGATGGAAACTAACTCTATTTTATCGAATAGTTTTTCAACGCTATTACAATTAAACAGTAATATGTATGCTGCACAATTAGACATTGAGCTTAATACAAGGCGTACAGCCGATAATACTACAAAATTATATTCTATAGACGCAAAATTGTTAGACTTATTACGAGCGGTTCGTGCTGATGCATTAACTTTTTCTGCAAATGGTTTAAGAACTTAAAGAAGATTGAAATGAGATTTAAAGATAGATTAAATGGACGTTTACTTTTTGATGAATTCGGTCTTGTGATTCAAACAGGTACAGAAGGCTTGTTATTGTTTCCAGAACGAAAATTCGGACATGTAAATGATTGGCGTGAAGAGGATGGAAAGGAATACGATATGAGTCTTGTTAGATTTCAAGAAAAAGAAGTGACACTAAACTGTGCAATAATGGCTTCTGATGACGTTGAGTTTTGGACCTATTATAATGATTTCTTCAGCGAGTTGATTAAAGAAGGTTATCAAACTCTAAGTATACATGATCACAGCCATATCTATTTAGTAGCCTACAAGAAAACTAGTCAGTTTGTAAAAACCAGTAAACGCTTAAAAAACGTTGACTATGTATTTGTAAAATTTAGATTAACATTAATAATAAAGCCTGATAGTGGAATACTTAATAACAACACCTGATAGCAACGAAATAGTAGTTAGGCCACAAGGTAGACTACAGCAACAAGTAATGGGGGAAGACATTGCCGAGATGAGCTTTGTACTTCGTGAATTTGTTCATATTCCAATTGGATCACTCACTGTGATATTTGGAGCGATATATTATTTATTCGATGAGCCAGAGGTAAGTCAAATATCAACCAAAGAGTGGCATTATAGCATAAACTTTAAATCGAGAAAATATCAACTGGCTGATGCTGCTATGTTATTCTACGATTCACAAAATGTGCTAAGAAAAACGGATTTTCATATTCATGGAACGGCCGACGAAATCTTAGATGTTATTTTGGCCAATGCCAATCGAGTTTCTCCGGGATGGATAAAAGGAACAGTAAAATCAACCACTCCAAAGCTTGTACATTTTTCAAAAGCAAATTGCCTTGAGGCACTAGCAACTGTAGCAGAGGTTTTTGATTTAGAGTATAAGGTAGATTTAAGAAGAATATCTCTAGGTGCCATAGAAACAACTAGTGATGTTCAACTGGCTTATGGGTTCAATAAAGGAGTTATAAATATTGTAGAGCAAGTAGTAGATAGACAACTCTTTACAAGACTATATGCGTCTGGGTCCGATAAGAACTTACCAGTTGGCTACCGTTCTGATAGATTGCAAATGCCAGAAACTTCTAGAATAGATAGAAATATTTTAAAATATGGAGTTATAGAGCATATAGAAGTGTTTGAAGACATCTACCCGCATCGTGTCGGTACGGTTACTGCTGTTGACCCTACGAATATCAATAAGTTCTTTGATTCTGATATTAATTTCGATCTTAATGAACGAGATCAGGATGGAAATACTGTGATTTTAATGCCAAATGTTTCTGCAAAAGTTGTATTCCAAACAGGACAGCTTGCAGGCTATCGATTTGAGATAGCGGAAGATGGGTATAACTCGACTGATAAGTCATTTATAATTTTAGAAAACACTGATGAGAAAGACCTCGAACTTCCAAGTGAAAATTTGAAGCCTGCCGTTGGCGACACTTATATTTTAGAAGATATTCAAATGCCAGCCTCATACGTAACAGTTGCTGAAAATGAACTGCTAGCTACTGCCAATTCACATTTGATTGAACATAGCACTCCTTATAAAGAGTATAAAGTTACATTAGATCCTCTATACTTGAATAGAGAGAATATAGTTTTTGAGTTAGGCAATAGAATTAAAATAAACTCAGATGAATTTGATTTAAGAGGCAATTTTAGAATTACAAACATCTCAAGAAATTTAAGTAACAAAAATGAATATGAAATAACTCTCTCAGATCGCTTATGGTTCTCAGCTGCATGGGCGTCACAATTAAATCAACAACAAGCGGACTTAACTCAACTTAGGCGTTTTAGTCTATTACAAAATAAAGTTGATGAGAATACAAATACATCTAGAATAGTAAATGGAAGATTTGATGAGGATGGTTTTATAAAACCAGAAGTAATTAAGCCTGAAAGCATTGTAAAATCAATGCTTGATCCATCTGTACCAACCAAAGGCGATAAGGGTGATAAGGGCGACGCTTTTCAGTTTGCTGATTTCACTGCGCCTCAGCTTGCTTCATTAAAAGGTGAAAAGGGTGATACAGGGGCTAAAGGTGATACAGGCGCTCGAGGTCCTCAAGGATTAAAAGGCGATAAGGGCGATAAGGGTGATGCTGGAAGTCCAGAGCGTGTTGATCTCTTTGACGAAGAAGCTCAAATTATAACTTTGGAATATAACTTTAAAACTATCTTTGTAAATTCACCAGCAATTTTAATAGAAAGTAATGAAGAACTTGAAGAATATATAGAGTATACTATAGTTAATAATTCTTTAGAAGGTTTAGAAGTTAATTCATATAATATAGAAATCGCATATTTTATTGATGGTATTAGATACGATAGGTTTTTCATTAGAGGTTATGGAGTTGCAATTTTTTATTGGGTAAATTCAAATGAAATAATAGTAAAAGGTGATATCGAAGTTTGATTTTTGATTAGTTGTGTGTATTTTTATTTTTGTACATTTCGATTTAAGAAAGTGTACATTTCGATTTTTCGATTATACTGTTTCAAGCAATCTACTAGCTACAAATATTAAAGCTCTATTTCATTAGGCATATCGAACACCACCCAGGATTACTTAGATGTTCCTTATATAACTGCTTCCGACTTTAGGAATATTTAGGAATGATTCCTACTAACAATACGATAGGTTTAATAGCAATTGCTTTCTTTGTTATCTCATAATATTAAACATCCTCTTTGTTTTGCTTATCAAACTCTGTTTTATTTGTATAAGATATATCGCACAAATAAAAGGAATGCATATTTAAAATAGGGTATTTATCCGTAAGTGGTTATTGTTCCAAATAAGAATAATATAAAGGGTAAGATTGCTTTCTTGTGTATAGATATAGTTTACAATCACATAGTTAGATAACAAGCGGCCTCTATATCTATGACCTTTAACATGAGTTCGTATATGTTTAAAAATCAACCAAGAAGAGTCTATAAAAGAGATTGTACCAATAATATTTTACTCCTCCCACTTAATAGTTTCCATGATATGTCGGATGTCTTTTTGAAGATATACCACAGCAGGATAAATAGAGTCGTAATTTGGTATGGCATTAAAATATAGCGATCCCACGACTAAATGGTTTAAACTGTCGGTAACATAAAACTGCGATTGACTTGCAGCATCACCATCTATAGAGTAAAACATTCCGTATATTTTATTATCAGAATCTACTCTCATTTGTTCTATAATAGACTGTGCTTTTATAGAATGGTCGTATGTTAGTTTTTGGGCATCGCGTAGCAACGAGTCTATATTATTTTTTACTGGATGATAAGTAAGATATATAGTAGCATTCATACTAGGATAATCAATATTGGTCCAGCAGTTATCACGATACATAACATTGGCATTGGCATTTACATCAAAATGAAACGGACATCCATCTAAGGATTCGTTTACATAACTAGCCTCTGGATATTCCAATCGAAGCAAAGCCGATGGTTTAGTAACCACTGCTTTCTTGCACGCAAACACCCCAAATAATAGTAGTAATATTACACTAAATCGTAGCATATTTCTATTCTTGTTCTATGGATAATTTCACTTGTTTAATTCTTCGGTCTTCAAATGCCTCGATAGTAAACACGTAATTATAGAATGTAATCTTATCATTTTTCTTCGGGAATCCTTTATAGATTTCCAATAAAAACCCAGCAAGTGTTTCCGATTCTCCTTTAGCTTGTTCAAACAACTCTATCTCTTCTTCGTCTTGCTCTATAATCTCGTAAAAATCCTTTAGCGTTGTTTTTCCCTCAAACACATAGGTGTTTTCTCCTAGCTTTGAATACATCAAATCATCTTCGTCGAACTCATCGCTTATCTCACCCACAATCTCCTCAATTACATCCTCCATCGTAATCAAACCACTTGTTCCTCCATACTCGTCTACTACAATAGCTAAATGGATTTTTCGTCGTTTAAAATCATTAAGCAAATCATCTAATTTCTTATTTTCTGGCACGAAATAAGTCTCACGTATTAAAGACGGCCAATCAAGTGATTCTGAGTCGATATATGGAATCAAATCTTTCACGTAAAGCACTCCAGAAATGTTGTCTATATTATCTTTATAAACCGGTATTCTAGAAAATCCCATTTCTATTATTTGCTCCACAACTTCAGCATATGACAACTTCTCGTCTACTGCAAAAATTTCCATACGTGGACGCATAACTTGTTTAGCATCAATATTTCCGAAAGTAACAATCCCCTCTAATAGCTTTTGCTCTTCATCAGATGTATCGGCCTCAGAAGTTAGTTCTAGCGCATGAGACAATCTATCTACGCTAAGCGCACCCGTTTGCGCCCCTAATTTACGATGAAAGTAAGTTGTAAACCACTGCATAGGAATACTTAACCAGGCAAATATGGAGTTAAACACACTAATCGGATAGGTCATGAATAACGAAAAGGACATCCTGTTTCGACTAGCATAAATTTTTGGTAATATCTCGCCAAACAACAACAATAAAAAAGTAGCAAGACCAACATCTATTATAAACTTCAAATCCACTCCAAAAACAACCAGATTCAACCCTTGGTATAAAATGCTAGATATGCTAGCAAAAAGCAGGACAATAGCAATGTTTACCAAGTTATTGATTATCAATATCGTGGCCAATAACTTTTGTGGTTCTTTTAAAAGATGGTTTAAGATGCGAAATTTTCTATAAGAAGGATGATCCTCCTCTACGTCCAAATCGGTTTTCGTTAAAGAAAATAACGCTATCTCAGCTCCAGACACCAATGCTGAGCAGGTTAACAATACCAACAGAGAAACTATGGAAATCAAAAATCCAGGTTCAACAATTGCCATAGATAGAAAACTGGGAGGTTCTAAATCCAAAATAAATTAATGTTTATACTATATATTAAAATGGTAAATCCGACGAATCGTCCTCTGTACCTTCATTTACATCTGTTGATTCTGTTGTTCCTGAAGATTGAGTTGTAGCTATAGGATCATTGTTTTGCATAGGGTTAGCTCCTTCCATTCTATCGCTTCCGCTTTCGCTTTTTGGCGTAAGGAATCTAAACTCATTGCATTGCACCTCGGTAGAATAGCGATCCACTCCCTTATCATCGGTCCATTTACGCGTTCTCAATCTGCCTTCAATATACACCATATCTCCTTTTTTAAGATATTTCTCACATATCTCAGCAGCTTTATTTCGCACCACTATATTATGCCATTCCGTATTCGTTACACGCTGATTTGTAGTTCGATTAGTGTACGTTTCATTGGTTGCCAACGGAAACCTTCCTATAGATCCTCCTCCTTCAAAATAATGCATCTTTACATCATCTCCTGTACGTCCAATCAACATTACTTTATTCAATGTTCCACTCATAATATTTTGGTTTAAGTTCCACCTACAAAGTTAAACAATTTAAGCAAATATAGTTTTGTCTTATTCGATATTCTATTTCATACTTAAATATTCTTCAACAAAATAAGTAGATAAGAATTCCTCTATCAGCTTTGGAAATGCATAATTGTTTAACGCATCGACAGAAATAGTGGATGAATTTTCGACCTCGCCGTCTAATATCCAAAATTTTGTATATAAGTGTTGATGAGAGAGTTTATGGACAATTTGTTTTCTATTAATTTGTTGCAAACTATTCAAGTCAGAATTGGTAAACATAGAGTCTGTCTTTAAAGCAGATAGCATTTGTTTTTTTGTCAAAGCCGATTTAGACTCTATCAAGGGTAATTCGTAGAGTTTGTACCAAATATCATCTTCTAGTCGTTGCTGAATAGCAAGCGAATCCTGACCCGAATGAACGACAAAGTAATTAAAATAACGTTTTCTCACCTTAGATTTTTTTCTTCTAACAGGTAAGCTATGCACGGTATTGTTTTGGAGAGCTGCACATTTTGTTGCGAAAACACATTGTTCGCAATCTGGATTCCTCGGTATGCATTGCAAGGCACCGAACTCCATCAAAGCTTGGTTAAAAGTACCCGGCTGCTCTTTATCCATAAGTAAGCTACCTAGTTCTTTAAACTCTCTATGCGCTTTGCTGCTTGGAATAGAAGTGTCTACCCCAAATATTCGACTTAAAACACGATATACATTACCATCTACAACTGGCTCTGGTTCGTTATAACAAATAGAGGCAATCGCACTAGCAGTATAATCTCCCACACCTTTTAACTCTAAAAGCTTGTCAAAAGTATCTGGAAAATCGCCGTTTAGTTCTTGTACTATATATTTAGCCGAAGCATGCAAATTTCTTGCTCGACTATAATATCCTAATCCCTGCCAAAGCAACAGAACCTCATCCTCGTTAGCATTGGCTAAATCTTGAACAGTCGGATACTTCTCTACAAATGCCATGTAGTACGGCAAGCCTTGTGCTACTTTAGTTTGTTGCAAAATGACTTCCGAAAGCCATACATGGTATGGTGAGCTAGAGGAACGCCAAGGAAGATCGCGCTTATTTGTTAAGTACCAAGATATTAATCGGTTTGAAAAAAATGTCGTATCTTTATTCATATTTCAAAAGTAGGACTTTATCTATTGATATTTAAATTAGTACATGGTATAAGATTTTGATTTTATATTATTATATTTGCCCACTCAAAATTACGTACCTAATTCAAAATATTTTTATAGATAATGACAAAAGCGGATCTTGTAGCCAATATTTCAGAAAGCACTGGAATAGAAAGAGGTGATGTTCAAGCAGTAATCGAGTCTTTTATGGTAGAAGTGAAAGCTTCTTTAGAAAGCAACGAAAATGTTTACTTAAGAGGGTTTGGTAGTTTTGTTGTTCGCAAAAGAGCAGCAAAAACTGGAAGGAACATCTCTAAGAATACCACCATTAAGATTCCTGCACATAACATTCCAGCTTTTAGACCAGCCAAGGTTTTCTTGGAAGGAGTAAAGAGGAATGTTAAAGTAGAAGACGAAGAATAAATTTTATTAACATTAAATAGACAATATTATGCCAAGTGGTAAAAAAAGAAAAAGAAGTAAAATGGCCACGCACAAACGCAAAAAAAGAAGCCGTGCTAACCGCCATAAAAACAAAAAGAAGTAGGTAAACCTACTTTTTTTGTTTTATAAAAATACATAAAATACGTTCCTTGACATAGGGAGAAATAAGTGGGTTATTTACTTAATTTTCTCCTCGGGTTAAGCTGTTTTAATTGGATTAATGAAACAGCTAATAAACCTATGAAATAATTGTTTAATCCATCCTATTCTATTGCGCATAGCCACATATACGGCTAGCACATAAGGATACTAAATTAATTAAAAGTGAACTACGAATTATTTATCAGATCCAGTTCACAAGAAATTGATTTTGCCTTATTAAAAGATGGGAAACTTATCGAGCTTAATAGAGAAGATGAGGATGGGAATAAGTTTGCGGTTGGCGATATTTACTTAGCCAAAATCCGTAGAATAGTTCCCGGGCTTAATGCTGCGTTTGTAAACGTAGGCCATGAAAAAGATGCATTTTTGCATTATCATGACCTTGGACCAAACGTCCCTACCCTTCTAAACTTCGTAAGACGAGTAAGCTCAGGTAGGCTTAAAGACTATAGCTTAGATAATTTCCAATTTAATAAACCGATTGAAAAACATGGCAAGATAAATCAAGCCATAAAATCAAATCAATCGATTCTGGTACAAATTGTAAAAGAACCAATTTCTACAAAAGGACCACGCATTAGCTCCGACTTATCCATAGCCGGACGTTATATTGTTTTGGTTCCTTTCTCCGATCGAATTTCTATATCACAAAAGATAAAGAGTAACCAAGAGAGAAGTAGACTTAAGCGATTGATGATGAGTATTAAACCCAAAAATTTTGGGGTTATTATTCGTACCGTAGCAGAAGGCAAAAAAGTAGCCGAACTGGACAAAGACCTTCAAGGTCTAATGGATCGCTGGAATGCGATGTGTAAAAGGCTACACAAAGCTCATCACCCCTCGAAGGTGTTGAGTGAATTAAACAGAGGAGAATCTATGATTCGTGATATTTTTAACGATAACTTCTCTGCAATACACGTCGACGACGAAGCGTTGTATTTAGAAATAAAAAATTACGTCCAACACATTGCCCCACACAAAGAGCATATCGTAAAACTTTACGAAGCGAGGGTGCCACTTTTTCAAAAATTTGGAATCGAAAGACAAATTAAAACTTCCTTTGGTAAAACAGTGTCTGGCCCTAAAGGGACTTACCTAGTAATTGAACACACCGAAGCCATGCACGTAATAGACGTAAATAGTGGTAACCATAGTAACAAACAAAGCAGTCAAGAAGAAACTGCCTTAGAAGTAAACCTTATTGCAGCAAAAGAAGTTGCTAGACAGCTACGATTGCGAGATATGGGGGGAATTATAGTAGTGGACTTTATTGACATGGGAGTGGCAGCAAACAGGAAAGCCTTATACGATACCTTAAGAGAAGAAATGAAGGACGATAAGGCAAAACATAAAATCCTGCCTCCAACTAAGTTTGGACTTATCCAAATTACAAGACAAAGGGTACGCCCTGAATTAAATATAAAAACTAGGGAAGTTGCACCTAGCGGGTCGGGAAAAGAAATTGAAGCACCTATAGTGGTGATTAAAAAATTATCCGAAGACCTAAAGCGATTAATAGAAAAAGACTTTAAGAAAATAAGTCTACATACACATCCATTTATTGCAGCATTCCTTACTAATGGATTCCCATCTATCCGAGTCAAGTGGTTTTTAGAACACAGGCAATGGGTACGAATACAACCCAGAGATGCCTACACTTATTTAGAATATCAGTTTAAAGATGAAGATGGTAAGACCATTGGATAATATTACCAAGAGAGCCTTGTTACTAACGTAGCAAGGCTCTTTTTTTATATCTTTACTATTTACAAACCTATGGACAAAAACAAATCCTATACAGTAGACGAAGCGCTAACGAGAATGCAGTCTTATTGTGCATACCGCGACCGTTGTCATATGGAAGTGGAAAATAAACTAAGAGAAATGCGCATGATTCCTCAAGCTTGTGAAGTTATAATTACCAAGCTAATAGAGGACGACTTTCTAAACGAAACACGTTTTGCCCAAAGCTTTACAAGAGGAAAGTTTCGGATTAAGCATTGGGGAAAAACAAGAATTATTAGAGAGCTAAAACAACGCCAGATTGGTGACTACATTATAAAAAAAGCACTAAAAGAAATCAACGAAAATGATTATGTAGAAACCTTTCATCAACTTGCAGATAAGCGTTTAAAACAGCTAGAAAAAGACACGGATTACCATAAAAAACGACGAAGATTTATAAGTTACCTTCAATATCGCGGATGGGAATCGAATCTAATATTTGAAAAGTGGCATGATTATAACAGAAATAAAGAATAGTATTTATAATAGTCCATTGATTCAAGTTTACCTTTAAACCATTCTTGTTTAGACTTTATAGAACTTACCCTTTCTTCGATATTATAGCCGTTTATACATTAAATAATGCTCGCCTATACCAGGAATATCGAATGTTGAGCCCACCACACTATAACCATTTCTACGATAGAAATTAACCGCAAGCTTTCTAGCATGGATCCAAATAAAACTTGCTTTACGTTCCAATACCATCCAATCGGCTTTATTTAAAAGTAAATTTCCTAGTGAATTCCCTTGATATGCTTTACTAATTGCCATTCCTCTATATTGATGTTGGTTTGGCGCATCGAATTTATCATGTTGTTTGCGAAGTACAGTAAGGCAACCTATGATTTCCCCGTTAATATAAAGTCCAAAATGGACCGTACCTTCGTCCTCATCCTCCTCAAATCGACATTGTTCAGGGTCTAGGCCTTCTCGAAGCTCCGCACTACGTATGGGTAAGATTTCTTCCACGGGAACTTCTATTACTTTATATTCCATAGTATGATTTAAGTTTGTAAATACTTAAGGAGTTTTTATGTTTTATCATCTATAAACATAAAGCACTCTGTAATTCACAAATAAAGATACAAAAACTTTTCTAACAAAATACCTAGCTAATTCTTATCTGAACAAAACGTACTTACTAGTGAAATCAATAACATCTATATATAATTTTATTTTTTCACAAAAAGCTTAATTGGCAAATAAATAAAAAAGCCTTTCTTTTATTTATAAGAAAGGCTTTAAAGTAAAATTATATATGCTTTTAATCTGCTAAGATAATCGCTTTATCGTTTTTGTGTTCTAGCGTACCGCCATTAATTTCAAGCACCCATTTACCATCTTCATCTTTAGTAAAACGATCCTCAAAACCTTCTGTAATAGTAGGCGATCCAGTAAAAGTAACGGTCCCCTTTTCTAATAGTGACACTACCGATGCGTGATTTTTTAGCATCTGAAATCTACCGTTTATACCTGGTACCGTAATGGAATTTACTTCGGCCGTAACAATAGAGGCTTCTGGGGTAACAATTTCTAAAAACATAAGCTTATAATGTATTATTTAGAACTTAATCGAATAGAAGGATTATGATTCAGCAAGCATTTTCTCACCAGCCTCAATAGCTTCTTCAATGGTTCCTTTTAGGTTAAATGCTGCTTCTGGAAGGTGATCTAACTCTCCATCCATAATCATATTGAACCCTTTAATTGTATCTTTTATATCTACAAGAACACCTGGTATACCAGTAAACTGCTCAGCTACGTGGAAAGGTTGTGATAGGAAACGAGAAACCTTTCTCGCTCTAGCTACCGCTAGCTTATCCTCTTCACTCAACTCTTCCATTCCTAGAATGGCAATAATATCTTGTAACTCTTTATAATGCTGTAATAATTGTTTTACACGCTGTGCACAGTCATAATGTTCTTGGCCTAATACTTCTGGCGCTAGAATTCTTGAAGAAGACTCTAACGGATCTACTGCTGGATAAATTCCAAGCTCAGCAATCTTTCTTGAAAGTACTGTCGTTGCATCTAAGTGCGCAAACGTTGTTGCCGGTGCCGGGTCTGTTAAGTCATCCGCAGGTACATAAACTGCCTGTACGGATGTAATAGAACCTTGCTTAGTAGAAGTAATACGCTCTTGCATCGCACCCATCTCGGTTGCTAGTGTAGGCTGATATCCTACTGCAGAAGGCATACGTCCTAGTAGTGCAGACACCTCTGATCCTGCTTGTGTAAATCGGAAAATATTATCAACGAAGAAAAGTACGTCTCTTCCTTGTCCCTCTCCATCACCATCACGGAAGTACTCTGCAATGGTAAGACCAGATAGTGCAACTCGTGCTCTTGCTCCTGGAGGCTCGTTCATCTGTCCGAATACGAAAGTAGCTTTCGACTCTTTCATAGCTTCTTTATCGATAAGCGATAAATCCCACTCACCTTTTTCCATAGACTTCATGAAATCCTCTCCATATTGGATAATGCCAGACTCTAACATCTCACGAAGTAAGTCATTCCCCTCACGAGTACGTTCACCAACCCCTGCAAAAACCGATAATCCACCGTGGCCTCTTGCAATGTTGTTAATCAATTCTTGAATAAGTACGGTTTTTCCAACACCTGCACCACCAAATAGACCAATCTTTCCACCTTTTGCATATGGTTCAATAAGGTCGATTACCTTAATACCTGTAAATAAGACTTCGGTAGAAGTAGATAGATCTTCGAACTTTGGAGCTTCACGGTGAATTGGCATCCCATCCTTACCTGTTTTAGGCAAGTTTTCCATACCATCGATAGAGTCACCAATAACGTTGAATAAACGGCCGTATACTGCTTCACCAATAGGCATTTGAATAGGCGCTCCAGTTGCAACAACTTCAACACCTCGGCTTAGCCCATCTGTAGAATCCATAGATATAGTACGAACCGTGTTTTCTCCAATATGGGATTGAACCTCTAGCACTAAAGTATTACCACCCAAAGAAACCTCTAGTGAGTCGTATATCTTGGGAAGATTATCTCCACTAGCAAACGCAACGTCTACTACTGGTCCTATAACTTGTGCTACTTTTCCTGTAACTTGTGACATTATTAAGAATTTATGTTATGTACATTCGTGGGTAATAACGCACCCTGATTTTATCGGTGCAAAGATACTATTTTATATCGTAATCGCACAACGCATTTTAGATTTTTTCATAATAATCAAGAAAAACTTCTTTAATTGAATATTTGAAATCAAATTGGAATTATCATATAAAGCTAGTTGGCCCTTATCTATATGACATAACTAAATGAGTTCTCCATCTATAGATACGGAATTTGAAACTAATTAGTGGTAAAATAAAAAATGCGATAGTGAACTTAATTACGGAAGTCACTATCGCATTATATTCGTTTTAGATATGTTTACTTGCTTGTATCTGTGAGGTATAGCTCCAACTTCAATCGCTTATCTTCATTTTCCGATGTCGGACCATGAATCACAGTTCCCCTTGGCGAGAAAATAGTTCCAGTAGGAATTCCTTTTACAGACGCATTCTCATTCTCTTTTACCTTTGTAGCATTTGCTACTTCAACATTTGGAATAACAGCTATACCCAGAGGTACATTAGCTTTATCTTCATTTATCAATTCGCTGATATGATTGGTAATTCGAATTTTATAATATTCACCTTTTCCGTTCTCATCTCTATGTAATCGCCCAAGATGGATTATTTTACTATCTAATGTGCTCGCCGAAGCTGTTTGATCCATAACATAATCACTTAATATACCGCCATTTTCGGCATTGAAAATTATAAGGCGTTCTGGCTCAATTGCATCTGGCTCTAAAGCATCTTGATCTACATAAAGAATAAGGTTCGCTTCATTAACAATAGGTTTGTCTAAACGTAATAATTCGAGTTCATCTGGAGTTCCACTTCCATCAGAATCCTCACCGAAAAGATTTATAACGCTCACTATACTTTCACCTCCTTGTAAAAGCAATCTTGAAGATCCTTGCACCGTATCTTGCACGTTTAATTGTTGCTCCACATAACTACTAAGTTCTTTTTCTACTACCTCTACCTTGGTACCCCCTTTTAGATTTAAGTCTAGAGTTCCTGTTAGACGCTCATCATCATCTTCTTCTGGATCTGAAGAGTAGTATATCCGTATTTTGGACTCACCCATTTTGAATAAAAACAAAGATCCTAAATCGTCTATTTCACTAACTTTAAAATAGATTCCTCTAAAATAGTCCACAAAACTATCATTAGACACCAATTCTGCTTGTCCCTCCTTGTTTAGGATTTTGTCTTCAAAGAAATCAACATCTAAGTCCATATACACACCAGGCTCCCATTTATCAACCTTTTTGTCATCATCCTCTCCGGTAACATGCATAATTGGAATTGCTTTAGGAACAAAGTTTACGAGCTCACTAATTTTAGTTCCCAAATGCTGTTCAAATAAGGCCGTCTGATCGCTATAATATGGCTGTGCATCCTCAAAATTAGAAGTTGGATCTATTTCTCTTAGGAAATAATTAGATTCAAACACTTCAATTCTCATCGGATTATTGGCATAAATAGAATCCAAAACAAAAGTAGTATCTGCTGCAATTTCAGATCTACTATAGTAAGGCAAGTGTAGCTTTACGCTGTCTATTCTTGCACCTTCTCCAAATTTCGGATTAACTCTACTTAATTTTAATTGCGTCAGAAAGTTGAACGTTGTTTTGCCAAATGTTGGATTTGTATAAACCCCCAACACTCCTGTTCTATCTGACTCTGGAATATTGGTACGAATACCTTTAAGCTGTTGACTGTATGCTGTTATTGTGGAAGTGGCATCTGGATCGGAGATTAAACTCCCGTCACCAACAATCTCTAATCCTTCTAGACTGTTGTCTTCTTCGCAAGCAGTAGTAAAGTTTAATATTACTACTGCTAGCAAAGCTAACATCCATTTTGTTAGGCGCTTTATTTGTTGCGTCATAATTACGTTTGTGGTTGTATTATATTTTCTTACAGAATCTTTCCTTCGTAAAAGTCAATATAGGCTGCCGATAGCTCCTCAGAATTAACATAGTTTAACACCGGCACATCTAAATCTTCCACAAAGTTTTTCAATTCTTCAGATATTTCTTCCGAACCTAGTACCACACCATCGGAATTTTCCATTGCAACTCTCATCAAGTTATCGTAGTTCGGCACTTCTAGTCCGTTTATCTTATCATCGGCCATTTCATCGAAACGTAGTTTATCGATCATCTCCTTATTCAACGTTCCTTCGAAACTAGTATTGTATACCGATGTAACAATTTTACTATTCTCAAACAATGGCTCATTTTTATAGAACTCTTTGATATATAATGGTAGTAAAGAAGCTAACCAGCCGTGTACATGAATAATGTCTGGCGCCCAATTAAGTTTTTTAATAGTTTCTATAACCCCTTTTGCAAAAAATATTGCCCTCTCATCATTGTCTTCAAACAGTTTCTCTTCTTCATCGGCATAGGTTCCTTTACGGTTGAAATATTCTTCGTTCTCGATAAAGTAAACCTGCATGCGCTCTTGTGGGATAGATGCTACTTTTATTACCAAAGGCATATCCATATCATTTACTACCAAATTCATACCCGACAAACGGATTACCTCGTGTAATTGATGCCTACGTTCGTTGATTACTCCATATCTTGGCATGAATATACGAATCTCTCCTTTGTTATCTTTTACTGCTTTTGGAGCAAAAAAGGAGGTGGAAGAAATTTCCGTTTCAGGCAAATAAGGCATTACTTCGGAAGAAACATACAAGACTCTCTTATCTTTCATAATTTTAGTTTTAGTGTACAACCTGTGTACATGCATTCTGTATTAAAACGATGCAAAAATACGAAATTTTATGTAGATTCCATTAGATATATTAGATTTGCACCGCACAAATCATTTTTTATGGAAGTATATAGAGACAAAGCATCGCTACAAACTGCGATTGCTAAACAGCAAAAAGCAGGCAAATTAGGCTTTGTTCCTACTATGGGTGCTTTACATGAAGGCCATTTGGCATTGGTAAAACAAGCATTGTTAGAGAACGACTATCTAGTGGTAAGTATATTTGTAAACCCCACACAGTTTAATAATGCAGACGATTTAAAAAACTACCCTCGCGATTTAGAGTCCGATCTTAAAGCATTAAAACAATGTAGCGAAGACATTTTAGTATTTGCCCCCAACGTTGAAGAGATGTATTCCACGGACGTAAGTGCCCAAAAATATGACTTTGATGGCCTAGACGAGCAAATGGAAGGTGCTTTTCGTAAAGGACACTTTGATGGAGTTGGGACGATTGTCTCTAAACTATTTGAAATTGTAAAGCCAGATAGAGCGTATTTTGGCGAAAAAGACTTTCAACAACTACAAATCATTAGAAAGTTAGTTTCTATTAAGAACCTTGGTATAGAAATTGTAGGTTGTGATATAGTAAGATCGGAAACTGGATTAGCACTAAGCTCACGAAATCAATTACTTAGTGAAGATCAAAAAGAAGAAGCTACACTGTTATATAAAACCTTACGGGAGGTTAAAAAGAGAATAAAAGAGGATTCTATCGAAGATTTATATAAATTTGTAGTCGAAACTTTTCAAAATCATCCATTATTTCGTTTGGATTACTTTGAGATTGCCGACGAAGCAACTCTAAAACCAACAAAAACCTATAACGAAAATAAAACTTACCGAGCATTTCTTGCGGTTTATGCAGGCGAGGTGCGTTTAATAGATAATATCGCTTTAAATTAAAACCATGCAAATACACGTAGTAAAATCTAAAATTCATCGCGTAAAAGTTACGGGAGCCGATTTAAATTATATCGGAAGTATCACTATCGATGAAGATTTAATGGACGCTGCCAATATTATTCAAGGAGAGAAAGTTCAGATTGTGAATAATAACAATGGCGAGCGACTAGAAACCTATGCTATTCCAGGGCCTAGAAATACTGGAGAAATAACACTTAACGGTGCAGCTGCTCGAAAAGTAGCTAAAGGCGATGTGCTCATTTTGATTACTTATGCCATGATGGACATCGAAAAAGCTAAAACCTTTAAACCCGCCCTAATCTTCCCAGACGAAGAGACCAACCTACTAAAATAACGTGCAAAAATTCTGGAGTAAAGCCTTAAAAATTGCCTTACCCATCACCATAGGGATCCTATTGGTGATTTACTCATATACCCGATTTAGCCAAGAACAGTTAAGCGAAATCCGCTTACATTTTCAGCAAGCCAACTACGGCTTTGTATTGCTATCTGCTATGTTTAGCATACTAAGTCACGTAGTGAGAGCCTATCGCTGGACGTTCTTGGCTAGACCTTTGGGGTTCCGTCCCAAATTCTATAATAGTTTTATGGCACTAAATTGTGCTTACTTGATAAACCTCGTTATCCCACGTGGAGGTGAGGTATCACGAGCAGTAATCCTTGATAAATACGAGAACATCTCCTTTCAAAAAGGTTTCGGTACCATCATAGCTGAACGCGTAGTAGATCTTATTTTTTTACTAGGCTTTACCTTGACTGTTACGCTTATAAAAGCCGATGTACTTTGGAGTTACTTTGTAGACATTGTACCCATAAAAAAACTCAGCACTTTGGCTATTATCGGCGCAGCAGGCATATTTTTAATTTGGTTAATCTTGCGATACTCTAAAGGCAAGATAATCAGAAAGATTAAAGACTTTTTAAAGGGGCTAAAAGAAGGCGTTTGGAGCATTACAAAAATGGAAAATAAATGGGCTTTTCTTTTCCATAGTTTCCTTATCTGGGTTCTTTATGTAGCGGCATTCTACACCTGTATTTTCGCATTTGAACAAACCTCTAGTATCGATTTTAGCACCATGCTCCTAGCCTTTGTAGCAGGTAGTTTTGCAGTGGCTTTCACCAATAGTGGTTTTGGGTCGTATCCGCTATTTGTTGCAGGAATCCTACTCCTTTTCGGAGTTCCAGAAACTTCAGGCACCGCTTTCGGATGGATTATTTGGACTTCCAATATGTTTTCCATGATTATCCTTGGGGTGTTGTCGTTTATTCTTCTTCCTATTGCGAATAGGAGGGAATAAATCCTTTATAGAATACACTTAATCCCTAAAAACTCCAGTTTACATTCAGCATTAACATCCTAGGTAAAAGCTGATATAACTCTGTGGATGTCGAAATATCGGACACTCGAGATTGGTAAAACGCCCTGTTATTAAGTAAATTTCTTCCTTCTAGTACAAAATGAAATTCTTCAGAAAACAAAGAAGTTTTATAACTCATGGATAAATCCACAAAGTTTGTTGCTCGAATATGGCTATCGAAAAACTGATACGTATCGAAATTCGTGTTAAACGTAAGCTTCTTGTTTATATTAAAATACATAGTAGCCGAAGCCTTCAAAAAACTCGAAGAAGCGCTAGTTTCTGTTTTGCTTAATGAATAAGAATAAGTCCCGCTTAAATCGTAATTAAACATTCCAGAAAACGCAGAAGTAAGACTTGGCATAACAGACCAGTATTGACTTTCCACATCTTCCCATACATCGGAGTTTCGCTGTATTTGGTAGTTTAGCTTTGAGTAATTAACTCCTAGCTTTAAATTAGACGTCAACCCATCTATGTAATACTGCCCATTGGTATCTAAAGAAAAACGCATCTGATTCTGACTTTTAATGTGCTCTACATACGTATAATCTTGTTCGATTTGCATTTTACTCGTAAAGTAATCATGATCCACATTATAACGCATTGTAACATCAAAATTAAATACATCGTTCCATTCACCATAATTATATCCTACCTCATAGGATTCTGAAGAAATTTGATCGAAAGCAGAAAACCCTTTACTTACCATTTGCAAGCCTTGAACTATCGGATTTTTATTCAATAAGTAGGGATTTGTAGTCTGAAATCTTTTAGCGTAACTCAGATTCACTCCTTGTTTTTTACCTAGCTTATATCTTAGACTTAATTGTGGCTC
>DATGSX010000131.1:0-4699 GCA_035302145.1 Flavobacteriaceae bacterium
CACCGTAGAGAAATGTTGGAAATAGAAATAGATTATTCCGATGATATTAAAAAAGCAAAAGACGTTCTTTTAAACTTGGCTATGAATCATCCAAAAACAATTAAAGATGAGAGCGTGCCTATGCCTCAGATTATGGTTACTGCGCTAGGAGCCAATGGAATAAAGCTAAGCTTGAGATATTGGACGCTTACTGGAGATTTCTGGGAGGTTCGATTTTGGATGCTAGAAGCTATTAAAAACACGTTGGAAACTGAAGGTATTACAATTCCATATGCTCAGCAAGATATTCATATCCGCGAAATTCCTGCAAAAGCATAACCCAATACAGTGAAGTATATTTAAAAAGCCCATAATCTTGAAGATTACGGGCTTTATTATTTTTTATACGAACTACCTATCGTCGTATTAATGCGGTTTAAAGTCTTTTAAATAAAACGGCTCGAAATAGGCAGTATCTTCCCACATTTGCTTTTTATATCGATTAAGCGCAGGTATGGTCATCTCTAATGCCGATGGTTTGGCATCGGGTAAATATGTTGCACTTTTAAACTCTTTTAGCTTTTGCAATTTTTCGGCACCCGAACCTACAAACACAAGTTTTTCACTCGCTATTTCCTCATAGGCATCTTCCTCTAATATCTTAGCATGAGTTGGAGTGATTTCACGGTAGTCGGATGAATAAACTGTTGTATACACCTCCATGCGACGTGCATCTACAATAGCTACTATTTTATCTGCTTCCGAAGTTACTTGCCGAGCTAAAAGCTCCATGGTTGGCACAGACAGTAAAGGTATGTCTAGTGCAAAACACATTCCTTTAGCAGCAGCAACTCCTATACGTAATCCGGTAAACGATCCTGGTCCACTACCTATGGCTATTGCATCTAAATCGTTAACATTCAGATTAGCCTCTTGCAAAACATCCTCAATAAACGGATGCAAATACTTTTCGTGTGAAGAACCTGCTGAGTCTTGTTCTTTAGAAGCGATTACCTCTCCATTTTTAGCTAGTACTACCGAGGTGTTGGTGCTCGATGTTTCTAATTGCAGTATAATTGGCATAAACTTATTTTTATAGTGCTTCTTTATTCTCTACTTCTTGGCCGTCACGCAATGTACGTGTTACTGTAGCATAAGGTCCCACCACAATTTTGTCGCCTTCTTGAAGCCCTTTTTTAATCTCTATGTTTTTACTGTCTTGGATTCCTGTTTCTACTTGGCGCAATACTACTTTGTTATTCTGAAATACAAAAACACTTTCTACTTTATCCGTATCCTCTTCGAACTTTGGCTCCTCTTCTTTAAAATCATCTTTTCCTTTCATCACTATCGCTCCTATCGGTACGGCTAAGGCACTTGGCACTTGCATAGTGACAATATCTACAGTAGCTGTCATACCTGGTCGAAAAGGTGAGAAGTTTTCTGGTTGCCCTTCTAATAAATCTTCGTAAGACTCAGGTAAAATTTTAATTTTCACTTTAAAATTCGTTACTTGATCTGCTTTTAAATCGGCATCTGCAGAGTTTGCAATCTCGGTAACCTCCCCAGTAAATTGACGTCTAGGATAAGCATCTACGTTTATTTTGGTCTTATCGCCTAAGGATACTTTTACAATATCATTTTCATTGACCTCCACCTCTACTTCCATTCGAAGTAAGTTGGCAATACGCAAAATTTCAGTACCTGTCATTTGTGCAGTTCCTACCACTCGCTCCCCTAGCTCAGACGAAAGCATGGAAACTGTTCCATCCATAGGTGAGTAAATTGTGGTCCTTGCAAGGTTATCCTGTGCTTGCTTAACATTTGCTAAGGCACTTTGCACATTGTAATAGGCCGAGCTTACCGATGCTTTAGCTACCTTATACTCGGTTTCTATGGCCTCCCACTCCGATGCAGAAATCACTCCTTTTTCGAATAATGATTTATTTCTATTAAAAGCTATTTCTGCCTTCATCTCGTTGGCCTTTGCCTGGGTATGTTGTGCTTGTGCATTTTGCATAGCAGCTTGAGATTGGCTTAAGGAGGATTGGATTAAATCTGGGTTTAAACGTACCAACAAATCGCCCTTGCTCACTTGCTGTCCTTCGCGAACCGGTAATTCGATAATCTCACCAGACACTTCGGAGCTCAGCTTTATCTCTGTTTCGGGATATATTTTTCCAGTAGCGCTAACTAACTGATCGATAGAAGTAGTTTCTACCGTTGCGATTTCCACCTGCTCTAAATCGGTTCCAAACCAACCGCTTTTTTTACCATATACCAAAACCACTACCAGTAGAATGAGGATAACGACAATCCAGCGAATAACACCTTTTTTCATAAGATTAGTACTTAAATATCAGAATAAGGAACTCCAAAATAAAGCTCCAACACTTTTTGTTTAAAAATATAATTGTATTTCGATTGATTTAATTCAATCATCGTTTGATCGAGTCGCGATTTTGCTTGGCTGAACTCAAAAGCCGTTATTAGGCCAGCATCGAATCTGTTTTGTGAATGTTCGAATGCTAGTTCTTGAGACTGTAAGGCAGCATTTGCAGCTTCGTAGCTTTTCTGCGCTCCTTTTACATCCATATAAGCTTGGTAAACACTAGACTCTAATTCTAATTCGGTTTGCTCCAATTCATTTTTCGCCTTTTCTAAACCTATTTGGCTACGCTGCACTTGTTTTCTTACCGATAGACCATTGAAAATTGGAATATTAAGTTGTACACCATACCCTAATCCATCGTTTATACTTAACTGTCTGCGAAAACTAGTAGGATCGCTCTCAGCATAGCGCGTGTTGTAACCAAAGAAGGCACTTAAACTAGGATAGTAACTAGACCTTGCTATGTCCACATCTTTTGCTGCTAACTCCACACTACTTTCTGCTATTTTAACTTCCGCTCTTGTTTCTTTAGCTTTTGCCACATAGTCGTATACGCTAGGCTCTTCCAGACCTTGTTCAGCAATCTCAAAATTCTCTTGTACAATGTCAAAATCTTGATACTCCTTGATACGTAGCAATTGTGCTAAAGAAATTAGCGATATTGCCACCTCATTTTCGGCCTCTATAATTTGCTGTTTTTCTCTGGCATCGTCTGCTTTTATTTCAAGTAAATCGCCTTGTGGTAAAGATCCTGCATCTACAAGGTGTTGCGTACGCTCTAATTGCTCTAAGGTAACTTCGTTTCTTTGCTTTACCAGCTCTAAGTTTTCTTTGTTTAGAACGATTTGCAAATAAGCATTGGCTACGTGGAGCACCACGTCGTCTTTCATTTTATCTAGTCGATAAGAAGCAGCTAACTCATTGATTTTTGTTCGCTGTAATTCGCGTTGTTTCTTAAGCCCTTCAAATAGCGTAACGCCTGCATTAATAGCACCTGATGCCGATAGCATTGTAGCGTTTTCAAGTTGGTTGGTAGTAGGGTTTAAACTTAATCCACGGTTGCTAGAACCGTTAATATTGGCGTTTATACTAGGTAGCATTTGACCGATAGCCAGCGTCTTATCTATCTCAGCCAGTTGTTTATCTAGCTCGCCCTGTTTTATGGTAATATTGTGGTCTAAAGCGTAATCAATACACTCCTGTAAACTCCATTCTTTAGTTTGCGCTTGCACAACAAGACCAAACAAAAGAACACATATAAAAAGTAGGTGGCGTATCATATTTTTCTAATTTCTACCTTGTTAGTAGCAAGACTTTAGATTTGTTACAGGAGTAGATAAAAAATATTTTTATATCTATATAAATACGCAACAGAAAAAGCATCTTATAAACTTTACACCTCCAGCTCTTTCTCTTTTTTTCTATTTTTCTTTCGGTTTCTATAGATAGCAACGCCAATTCCACCAACCAACAGATAAGGGAAAACCATTAAGTACATAATTCCATTATTAATTCCCTTGGCAGCACTTCCGTCGTCTTGAGATTCCAACACCGCTCTACACATAGCACATTGTGCATCGGCCGTTAGGGTCATCAGAAAAAAAACAAGGAGTAAAAGGCTAATATTTCTAAAAACTATATTTTTCATTTTACATGGGAGTTTTATTGTTCTAACAAATAATAATACGGTGCAATCATCCAGTACACCACTACGCCAGAAACAGCCACGTACAACCACAGCGGAAAAGCAATTCTAGCAATTTTACGATGCCTTTCAATTTGATTCGTAAGCCCGCGTACGTACGTTACCAACACCACAGGAATTACGAGTATGGATAGCAAAATATGACTGATTAATACAAAATAATAAAAGTAACGGCTAAAACCAACTCCACAATACTCAGCACTTATCGACGTAATATGATAAACAATATATAGAAGAAGGAAACTGATAGATAAGCCTATACAGGTTTGAATTAATCGCTTGTGCAGGATTAACTTCTTTTGTTTAGCTGCTCGTACTGCAAGTACAAGAAAAACTGCTGTAAAGCCATTTATTGTAGCATAAATAGGAGGCAGGAAGCCCAGTCTTGGCACATTAGGTATACTTATACGCACTGTAAATAATCCTGCTATTGCCAAAGGGAGTACAATAGACAATACCCAAATAAGTATTTTATATTTTCTAGGAGTTTCTGTTTGCATAGGTTTAAAGTAAGTTTTTAATATCTTCAATTAACATTCTCACATCACTGTCTTCCAGTCCGTTATAGTAAATCTTTGGATTTCCTTGCTCTACAATTCGTGAGCGGATGTTTCCTTTTTTAT
>DATGSX010000132.1:0-4097 GCA_035302145.1 Flavobacteriaceae bacterium
CTTGATTTTAGTATAGGATAAAAATAGCCGAATTCTTTAAAGTTGATTATCCCCATATAGGTGCTTATTGTTTTTCTTATTTTTGTGTAAATCAATAAAAAATTGAAACACATGAAGATTGTAATTTTAGATGGTTATGCGATGAATCCTGGAGATTTATCTTGGGGACCAGTCGAGGAATTAGGAGAGGTAACCATGTATGATCGTACTGAAGATGATAAGATAGTGGAACGTATAGGCGATGCAGAGGCTGTTTTGGTAAATAAAATAGGTATGTCGCGAGAAACCATGGAGAAACTGCCTAATCTGAAATATATTGGCGTTACAGCTACTGGATTTGATGTGATTGATTTAGAGGCTGCAAAGGAACTAGGAATTCGTGTGACCAATGTTAGTGGGTATAGCACCGACGCTGTGGCGCAACATGTTTTTGCTTTATTGTTAGATCTTACCAATAGAGTAGCGATGCATAATGAACAAGTAGCTAAAGGAGCTTGGGTAGAGGCAAAGGACTTCACTTTCCGCTCAGCGCCACTAAATACATTAAAAGGCAAAACAATGGGACTTCTAGGTTATGGCGATATCGGTTCAAAAGTATCCAAAGTGGCTCAAGCTTTCGGCATGAACGTAATCGCTCATAGAAATAGCCCAGAGAAACACACGGATAAAAACGTACCGCTAAAATCTATCGAGGAGCTATTCCGCGAAAGCGACGTAATTAGTTTACATGCTCCTATGAATGAGGGAACAAAAGAGATAGTAAATAAACAGACGTTAGCGCTTATGAAAGATAGCGCATATTTAATAAATACCGCTCGGGGTGGCTTAGTTAACGAACAAGATTTAGCCGATGCACTTAATGCTAAACAGATTGCAGGTGCTGGTCTAGATGTACTTACATCCGAACCTCCAAAAGCCGACAACCCGCTTATAGGATTAGACAATTGTGTAATCACCCCACATATAGCATGGTCGTTCTATGAAGCACGCGTGGTGCTTATAGACCTTGTGGCGAAAAATCTAAAAGCTTTCCAGAATGGGGAAGAGATGAATGTGATTGTTTAAAAATTTTAAAATAAGTCATTAAAAAAGCCATGAGCATAATTTTAGGCTCATGGCTTTTTTAATTGCTAAATGTTGAAGTGAATCTAATAGGCAATAGATAATTTCGTTTCTTTAATTAACTGTTTACAGTTGGCTTTCAAGCAATCTCCCTTTCGCCCCATCTAGTCGCTCCCTCGCTCACTCACAATCAATGCGCCTCCAACCAATTCTCTCCAACGCCAATATCCACTTTCAACGGAACACGTAATTCAAATGCGTTTTCCATAGCTTCGGTAATCAGTTCTTTCACTTTTTCCAACTCTGGCTTGTATACGTCGAATACCAATTCGTCATGTACTTGCAGAAGCATCTTTGTTTTTAAGTTCTTCTCTTTTAGTTGGTCTTGGATACGGATCATAGCGATTTTTATGATGTCTGCCGCGCTTCCTTGTATAGGTGCATTTACTGCATTTCGCTCGGCCATGCCACGTATCATGGCATTTCGTCCATTGATGTCAGGTAAATATCGACGGCGATTCAGTACGGTTTCCACCCAGCCATGCTCTCTTGCAAAAGCTACTTGGTTTTGAACATAATCCTTTAGCTTCGGATATGTTTCATAATACGTGTCGATTAACTCTTTTGCTTCGGTTCTAGATAAATCTGTTTGATTGCTTAGGCCGAAAGCCGAAACCCCATAGATAATTCCAAAGTTCACTGTTTTGGCTCGATCTCGTTGTTCGCGAGTGACTTCCTCTAAAGGCACGTTGAATACCTTCGATGCGGTGGAAGCGTGAATATCCTCACCGCGTCGGAATGCCTCGATCATGGTAGTTTCCTCACTTAGCGAAGCGATGATTCGAAGTTCTATTTGAGAGTAATCCGCTGCTAGCAATACATGGTCGGCATCTCTAGGTATAAAAGCCTTTCGAATTAACCTTCCGCGTTCGGTACGGATAGGTATGTTTTGCAGATTTGGATTTGTACTGCTCAAACGACCTGTGGCCGCAACTGTTTGCATGTATTCCGTGTGAATTCGCTTGGAATCTTCTGCAACTTGTTTTGGCAAAGCGTCAACATAAGTACTTTTTAGTTTTGCCAAACCTCTATACTCTAATACATTGGCTACAATAGAATGCTCTTGAGCTAAAGGTGTTAGAATCTCCTCTCCAGTAGAAAACTGTCCGGTTCTGGTTTTCTTTGGATTGCTAACCAATTTCATTTTTCCAAAAAGAATATCCCCTAATTGTTTTGGCGAGGCGATATTGAATTCTTCCCCTGCCTCCTCGTAAATTTCTTTTTCGAGCTTTAGAATATCTTTATCTATCCCTTTTGCAAGTTCTTTTAGAAAATCAGTATCTAGGTTTATCCCTTCAATTTCCATGGAAGCCAATACTGCCATTAACGGAACTTCTACTTCATCAAAAAGCTTTTTAGCATTGTTGTCTATCAGCTCTTTTTCAAAATGCTCTTTTAGTTGCCAAGTTAGATCGGCATCTTCTGCAGCATATTCTTTTTGCAGCTCCAAAGGCACATCGGCCATAGAACCTTGCTTCTTACCTTTCTTGCCAATAAGTTCCTCAATAGGTTGTGGCGTGTAGTTTAAGTAGGTTTCCGATAACACTTCTAAGTTATGACGGATATCTGGATTGATTAGATAGTGTGCCAACATGGTATCGAATAAATTACCAGAAATGCTAAAGCCTTTATGAGCTAGAACTTTAATGTCGAACTTTAAATTCTGTCCTACTTTTAAAATGTTTTCATCTGAAAAGAAGGCTTGAAGTTTTTTACGGAATTCTTCATCGGCCAACAATTCTTTATTTATTGGCAAGTAATAACCTTTTCCACTTTCCCAAGAAAAAGCTATTCCTAAAATATCTGTAGTACGTGTATCTAGCGAAGTGGTTTCTATATCGAAGCTTACTTCTTTTTGTTCTAAAAGCTTTTCGAAAAATAATTCTGTACCCAGTCCAGGCTGTACTAACTGGTAGAAATGATTTTTAGTCTGCAGGTTTTGTCTGCTGCTATAAGCTTCTGCCGATTCCGCTTCGTCACTTCCAAATAAGGAGAATTGTCCGCTTCCAGCCACTTTCTTTTTTTCTTGAGTGCTTTTATTTGCAGTTGGATTAGGGGTAGTTGCTGCTTCTTCGGCACTAAAAAGTCTTAAAAATTGATCGCGAAGACGTCGGAATTCTAGCTCTTCGAAAATTTTCTGTACTTCTTTGGCGTCTGGCATTTCTAGCTTAAACTTCTCTTCGTTGAAATCTATAGGATAGTCTGTAATAATGGTAGCTAGCTTTTTAGATAGCAGGCCTTGTTCCGCGTGTTCTATAACACGTTCTTTCATTTTCCCTCTAAGCTGATCTGTGTTAGCTAACAAATTTTCTATAGATCCAAATTCGGCTATAAATTTTGCTGCAGTTTTCTTTCCAACACCAGGTAAACCAGGAATATTATCACTTGGGTCTCCCATCATACCCATGTAGTCTATTACTTGTAATGGGTCTTCTACTCCAAATCGTTCTTGAACTTCTGGGATTCCCCATTTCTCTATTCCATTCCCTCTACTAGCAGGGCGGTACATAAATATATTTTCCGATACTAACTGTGCATAATCCGTATCAGAGGTTACCATATAAACCTGAAAGCCTTCTTTCTCTGCTTTTTTAGATAAAGTTCCTATGATATCATCTGCTTCTACGCCCGAAAGCTCAATAGAAGGAATGTGCATTGCCTTAAGGATGTCTTTAATAATAGGAACACTATCTATTATATCTTGTGGAGTTTTGTCGCGGTGTGCTTTATACTCAGGGTATAGTGCAGTGCGCTCTGCACTTCCGTCTTTATCGAAACATACGGCCAAGTGATCTGGGCGTTCTCGTCGGATGATGTCAAACAAAGTATTGACAAACCCCATAATCGCAGAGGTGTTTTGTCCTTTAGAGTTTATTTGTGGGTTCCGTATAAAAGCATAATACCCTCTGAATATTAAAGCATATGCATCGAGTAAAAATAGCCTAGGTTTCTTATCCATCCGTTCGTCTTGTATT
>DATGSX010000133.1:0-16069 GCA_035302145.1 Flavobacteriaceae bacterium
CCATCGGTTATGTTCCAGCTTGTTGAGCGTACTGGTGAAAAGACAATAGATGCTAACTTTAAAGTTTATCGAAACTTTGATTTTGGTAGGCTTTGGTTAGGTGTTTCTTACCGACAAAGTTTTGATGGTGCGGAATATTTAAAAGGAAATCAAGTTAAATCACAGAAATTACGTTATCTAACTCCGGTACTTGGTGTAAACTATCGTAATTTTATGGCAGCTTATACTTATTCTTACCAGACAGGAGATGTTTTGTTTGATAATGGAGGGTATCACCAAATTACTTTAGGCTATGATATCGGTGGTGATAGACGAGGTAGAAACCGTAGCTTTAACTGTGATTGTCCTGCAGTAAATTAAATTATTATTCTATACTTATACTACATATAAACGGCATCGAATTAAAATCGATGCCGTTTTATTTATTATCTATATGGCTTTATAAGTTAAAACTATTCCTTAAGATTACATTCTAATGTCAGCCCTTAAATGAATGTAAATATCTTCTTATTAGTTTCTTTGAAGGTAGAAATCTACTTTAAATTTAGTTGTAAATAGTTTTATTAAAATTCTAAGAATAAGAATTTATTTGGGCTGTGATATGGTGTGAAGTTTAAAATGCTTTTACTTGGCTTATTATAATAAAATTTATGTTCTCCTTCTTGTTTTTGTTCGTTAAGCATCTGGTTGGATTTCAAAATATACTTGGTTTGTCTTGCCACTGCCTCGCCAGAATCAATTATTCTAACTGAATCTGGTAGGACTTCTTGTAGTTGATTTTTGATGTAGGGATAATGCGTACATCCAAGTACCAATCGGTCAATATCTGCTGCAACCATCTCTTTGGTATATAAACGTAGTAATTCTTTCATTTCGGCGCCCTCTAGTCTATTTTCTTCTATTAATGGAACTAGACCTACTCCAGCTATTTTTGTTACCTCTACACCCTTCATATACGGTTCTTGAAGAGCTTCTATAAACTCTTTGCTGTTTAGTGTGCTGGATGTTGCTAAAACCGCAATTCGTTTGTTTATAGATGCTATCGCAGCTGGTTTTATGGCGGGTTCTACTCCTATGAACCTAATATTCGGAAATAGCTCTCTAAGTTTACTTATGGTATTTGTAGTGGCAGTATTGCAGGCAACAACAATTAGCTTTACTCCTTTTGCTAGTAGAACTTCTGTGTTTTTTATACTATAGCTTAGAACTTCTGATGGAGATTTAGAGCCGTAAGGTGCATTTTTATTATCAGCCAAATAAATTGTATTTTCATAAGGAAGCTTCTTCACTAATTCATTCCAAATAGTGATTCCTCCAACACCTGAGTCAAATATACCTATAGGAGATGTGTTTTTCATATACGTAAAAATAGAAACTGCCCGCAATTAAAGCGAGCAGTTTTCAAAATATATTAAAGTACTTAGTTTACTTTATCTTAAGCTCTCTCTGCACGTCTTCTAATAGATCTTTTCCTTCTGCCATAATAACTCCACTTCCTAGGGTAGAATCTAAGATGTAATCAAAGCCTTGCTCTTTTCCTACCTTTTCTATTGCCTTTTTAGCTTTTTCTAATAATGGTTGGTAAATATCTTGTTCTTTTTTCTCTAATTCGCGCATAGCTGTTTGTCTATACTCTTGGATATTGTTTTGCATATCTTGCAATTCTTGAGCACGTGCCATGTTCTCTTCTTCTGTCTTAGAATCTGCTTCATTTTCATAGCGCTTTACTCTTGCTTCAAAAGTACTAGCTAAGTTTCGCAACTCAGTTTCGTAAGTTTTAGAGATTTTCTCCAATTCGTTAGCAGCTTCTTTCATTTCAGGCATCGAAGAAACTAACTCTTGCGTATCGATATGCGCTATTTTTGTTTGTGCGCTCATTTGCGTAGCACCGATAAATAATACTATAGCTACTGCTAATAATTTAATCTTTTTCATGTTGATGATTTATTTAATGATTCAAATTTAGAATGGTTATTTAATTTACTCGTTGTTTTATAGGAAATTTAACTAATTAATTTGATTTCCTTGCATTTATTATAGAATCTCTCTTACGTTGTCTTTCTTCTAATATTCTTTGACGTCTTTCTTCAAACTCAGCTTGTCTTGCGTTACGTATTGAATCTCTTTCACGTAATTTTTGCTCTCTAGCTTTTTCTCTCTCACTTAATAGTTCTTCACGTTGCTTTTCCCGTTCTGTGAGTTCTTTATCTTGCTCATCGGTCAGTGATTCTTGTCTTTCTATTTCCTTTTCCTCTTCTTTGCTTGTTGCTTGTTGTCGGTTAGAAGCTCTGTCAATACGGCGTAATACTAAATCGCTGATATCATGTCTTTCAGCTGCAAACAACATGGCAGCATTGCTGGTTTTGTCAAAGATGAAATCATATTTTCTAGCCTCTGCTATCTCTTGTACAATGGTATAAACCTGATCTTGTATTGGTTCTACTAATCGTCTTCTTTGTGTAAAATAATCTCCTCGCGTACCAAAACGTTTTTGTTGAAGCGCAGTCCAAGCATCTTCTTTTACTTGAATTTCCTCTTCCCGTTCTTCTATTAGTTCATGGGTTAGTAGAGGGCGCTCATTGCTCAAGTCTATACGCATGGTTTCAATTTCTCCTTGAAGATTATCTAACTCTACTTTCCAACGTTGTACTCTACTTTCTAGCTGCGCAGAAGCTTCTTTATATTCTAATACATTTTCTAGAATGTATTCCATATCAATATAGCCAAATCGCATGTTTCGTTGGGCATGGGATTGCGTAGCTACTGCGAAAATTACAATTATTACTAAATATATTCGTTTCATAACTTAATTACATTGTTTCTATATGGAAAAACCGTGCCAAACATTATAAGTCGTGTCCAATTATAAAGTGTGTTTCCCATCCTGCACGTTCATTTGTGCCTAGTGGGTTATCAAATCCATATCCAAAGTCTATACCTAATAAACCGATTTGTGGCATAAATATACGAAGTCCTACTCCAGCAGATCGCTTAACATCGAATGGATTAAATTTTTTGAAAGAGTTAAATGCATTACCAGCTTCTGCAAAGGCCAAACCATAAATAGTGGCCATATGTGCTAATGAAATTGGATATCGTAGTTCGACAGAATATTTATTATAAATAGTACTTCCATCTTGAATGGATAAAGAGTGATTTGGATATCCTCGTAACTGTACTACTTCTCGTCCATCAAGGCTGTAAGTAGCTAAACCATCACCACCTAAATAAAATCGTTCAAATGGTGGTATTCCTCGGTCATTATTATAGGCACCTAAGAAACCAAACTCTACTCTAGAACGTAATACCAACTTATCGGTTAAACCACTATACCATGAGCCTCTGAATTTTACTTTGTAATACTCTAACCAGTCAAATCGTTCTTGATCGATTATAGACCTACGTTCGCTTAATTCTTGAGCATTACTAGGGTTTTCTGCTAGTTGAGATTCAATATCTGCACGCTCTTCTGCTAAGGCTCTAAAGTTTTTTGAGCTAAATAGTGAGTAAGGTGGGGTGAGTTTTGCCGATATGCTAAACTCCGAACCACTTGTCGGATAAAGTGGGTTTGTACCTGTATTGTCTCTGCTAATTCCAATGGTATATGCTAAGTTGTTTGCGTGACCATCACCAAAAGTGAATAGTCCTGTATTGTAATTCGATAAACTATAGTGTTGAAAACTAATAGCGTTCGAAAGCACAAAGTGGTCATCAGGCCACTGCAATCTTTTAGCCAACCCTACACTTCCACCAGTTATTAAGAAACTTCTACTTCTATCTACATCTCGTGAATAGAAATCGTAGTAATACTGTTTGGTATGTGAGAATGAGGTGGATAATTGCACTGGTTTTTTACCACCAAACCAAGGTTCTACTATATTCAAGCTATATGATTGATAATAAGTACTTCCTTGTGCTCGCAAGGATAGCTTTTGTCCATCTCCTAGCGGTAATGGTTTGTAAGTATCAAAATTAAATATATTTCGTAAGGAGAAGTTGTTGAATGATAAACCTAAGGTTCCAACAAAACCACCACCTCCATAACCGCCTTGAAGTTCAATTTGGCTTTGACCACTTTCTTTAAGCTTGAATTTTAAGTCAGCAGTCCCACTATTTGGATCAGGATTTTCGATTACTGGCTCAATATTTTCTGCGTCGAATAACTGTAGTTGTGCTAATTCTCGAATTGTTCGCATAATGTCCGATCGTCTAAATTTTTGACCAGGACGGGTGCGTAATTCTCTGTAGATTACATGGTCATTGGTTCTGTCGTTACCTTCCACTGTAACGTTTTCCAAGTACACTTCTTTTCCTTCGTAAATGCGAATCTCGAAGTCAATGGTATCATTTCGCACACCAACTTCTACTGGGTTTACATTAGAAAATAAATACCCATTATTTTGGTACAGGTTGGTAAGGTCATTTGCATCGGGATCTTTTTGGCTTTGAATTCTTTCTTGAAGAATAGTTCCGTTGTAAACGTCTCCTTTTTCTATTCCTAGTACTTGTCGTAAAAACTGGTCGTTATAAACGCTGTTTCCAACAAATCTAATGTCACCAAAATAATAACGATCTCCTTCCTCTATATCAATTTCTAAAGCGATGCTTTTCTCATCCAAAATCATCATCGTGTCGCGGATAATTCTTGCATCTCGATAACCATTTTCGGCATAATGCTTTATAAGAGAAAGTTTGTCTTCTTCAAAACCGTCTTTAGTATATTTAGAGCGCTTAAATAAACGGTAGAATCGTCGTACCTTCGTGTTTTTCATGGAGCGTCGAAGCCTTGCATCCGAAAACTTTTCGTTTCCATCAAAAGTAATGCTAGCTATTTTTACACGTTTTCCTCTATCTATGTTTATAGTTAAATCTCTTGCAACCTCAGCACCAGTGGTGTCTGTATAAGGTCTGCTATCTATTTGGACTTCAGTATTGAAAAAACCTCTATCTCGTTGCTTTTCTTTAATGTAGTTTATGGTGTTAGTAAGGAGGTTGTTGGTGATTTTTGTACCCTTGTTTAATTCATTGTCCTTAATAAGTTCCTTTTGCTTTCCTTTTCGGATGCCAATAACCTCCACATTGTTAATCTTAGGTAGCTCAACAATATGTAATTCAAGGTCTATGAGATTGCCTTTTATGTCGGTAATATAGAAGGTTATATCGCTAAATAAATTTTGTTCCCATAACTTTTTTGTTACGTCGCTTAATCGTTCTCCGGGGATTATTATTTCCTCACCTATTTGCAAACCTGTAAATGCAATCACTGTATTGGCATTGTAGGTTTGTGTTCCAGTTACCTTAATATCGTTTATTATATAGGTGTCTCCTTTATCTATTTGCGCATATACACCAAAAGGTAGCAACAGCAGGACAAAATATAATATAGTTTTATAGGTAGCTAAAAAATTGCAATTTCTAAAGCTGCTCACTGGTTTTTCCAAATCTTCTTTCTCTATTTTGATAATTTAAAATTGCTATATATAGGTGGTCTTTAGTAAAGTCAGGCCAGAGCGTATCGGTAAAATACAATTCGCTATAGGCAATCTGCCAAAGCAAAAAATTGCTTATCCGCAATTCTCCACTTGTCCTGATCAATAAGTCCACGTCGGGCAAATTTTTCGTGTAAAGATGCTTATTAATAAGTTCAACATCAATAACATCAGGCGAAATTAAGTTATTTTTGACTTTAACGCTAATCTCTTTCACACAATTTACAATTTCCTCTCTAGAACCATAGTTTAATGCAAGCGTTAAGGTCATATGCTTATTGCTTTTGGTTTGGTCTACAACCGATTGTAGTGTTTTATAAACACTGCTTGGTAGTTTCTCTGTGTTGCCTATAGTTCTAAGAGAAATATCGTTTTCTTGCAAAGTAGGCAATTCTTTTTTTAATGAATTGACCAAGAGTTTCATCAATGCATCAACTTCGCGTTTAGGTCGACTCCAGTTTTCTGTCGAAAACGCATATAAGGTAAGGTGTGGTATTCCTAACTCTGCTGCGCCCTCTACAATGTCTCGTACACTTTTGGTGCCGTTTTCGTGACCGATGGTACGAAGAAACCCTCTTTTCTTAGCCCACCTACCATTACCATCCATAATTATGGCTAAATGCTTTGGCAGCTTACTTTTGTCTATTTGCTTTTTCACGATTTCATTAAAATTTACTGTTACACGGTGCCCTTCCAAACGCAAATGTAAGTGTTATCCCGCTAAAAACATACCAGTCATTAGAATTAAGATTTCCAAATGTGTAGTGCATATCTCCTGCACCGCTTGGATTGCTCCCATCTAAGTTGTCGGTAAAAGTATAGCGAGCTCCTATTTCAAAGCCCAAGCTTATGAATCTAGTTAGAGTGGTTTTGTATCCCAAAACCATTGGAATTGCAAAAGTGGAACCTTTACCGTCGGCCACCATGTTGTTTTCGGCGTCGCGATACAAATCATCGTATATAAAATAAGTGAGTCCAATGTATAAATAGGGGGTTTGAATAGGAGTTCCTGGATGTGGATTATACTCCCAAAAGGTGAATTCTATACCTAAACTAAACTCTTTAATAGTGTTTTTAAATTGGTATTCTCGTGTAACCCGTCTTTGGTCATTAGCGTCCAAGTCGTTTGCTGTGATTTTACCAATGGTAGCCGAAGCTCTAAAGCTATGTCGGGGGCTTCGATTCCATTTAAATAATCCGCCAACAACTAATTGATTAGGGCTTATGTACTTAGTGTCACCTACATCACCAATGTAATTTGCACCACCTAAAAATCCGCCAAACTCATAAGTTTGAGCGAGACCATAAAATGGAGCTAAGATAAGTCCTATTAATAATGTTAGTTGTCTCATATATATGACAGGAAAAGATTGCAAATGTATTAAATAACTTTTTAATGGATGAAAATAGCGAGGTAAATATGCTTTTTAAGAGCATCTGGGTTCGCTGAATCTTTTTCTTATTAGTACTATTAACGAACACTTTTTGCTTTAATTGCGTTTGTCCTCGCCCCAAAGCATTTTTTTCTGAAGGGTATCAAAAAAACTATTTTCTGTAAGTTGTACAAGAGAAATCGTATAGGGTGCTTTTTTTATTTCTATGGATGCACCGTTAGGTAGTGCGGCAATTCGAGCATCCAAGGAAGTGAGAAAGGATTTGCTTCGGGTAAAAACTCTAAGGGTTACCGTCGATGAATCTGGGATAACCAAGGGTCTTGCGTTTAAATTGTGCGGTGCAATTGGTGTGATTACCAAACTACTAGTAGAAGGATTTAAAATAGGGCCGCCACAACTTAAGGAATATCCTGTTGACCCTGTAGGAGTAGAAACAATAAGACCGTCTGCCCAATAGGATGTAATGTGATAACCATCTATTTCAGTATAGATTTCGATCATGGAGGTAGTGTCCTTTCGGTTTACAGTGATTTCGTTTAGCGCAATATTTAACTTTTCAATACTTTCTACACCAACATCTGTTTTGGCCGATAGAAGACTGCGTTTAGAGAGGATATAATCCCCATTCAATATTTGTTCTAATCCTTCGACGATGTTTTCTTTTTGAAGAGTAGCCATAAACCCTAATCTACCAGTGTTAATAGCCACTATAGGGATGTCAAGATCACGAATGAATGTAATGGCGCGTAGCGTAGTGCCATCGCCTCCAATACTAAAAAACAAGTCGAAACTCTTATCAAGTTTTGAAAAGGTAGGAAGGTCGGAAAATATGTTTTGCATCTGCTTATTCTCCTTCGTCAATTTCAAGAAGTTTTCTTCTATATGTATAGATACATTTTTTTGATGTAAAACATTGAAAATTTGTTTGATACTGTTCTCTGAATCTTCATGGTAATACTGGCCGTAAATTCCAACTTTCAACATAGGGGGGGTGGTTAAATATTTAAAAATTTTTTCAAATACTTGGAGCGCTCTTTAAGTCCTTCTACATAGGTGTCTTCTAAATGCTCAGACAATATATTATAGCCGTAACGACGGAAGGTTTGCACTATTTCGTTTATTCTGTTGCTGTTTAATTTAATCGTACATTCGATGTTGTTATCAGTTAAACCAGTAACAAAAAGGCTCATTATTTTGCCGTTATTCGACTCTATTATTTGACTTATTTGGCTAGAGGAATAATTATGAATTGCGGTTTCGAGTACTAAAACAGCTCCAGGCTCATTTAAGAAAGGGGTTCTCCCTAATAAATGAATAAACTCTTCTAATTCTAAATAACCTATATATATACCATCCGAATCTAATACTGGTAGCATATTGGCGTTATGGCGCGAAAACTCTTGTAAAGCGTCAATCCAATTAGTGTTGGCCGTAACAGCCATTCTGTTATATAAGTACTGATAGTCGTTTAGTGTTTTGCCATGCTCTAGACTGTCCATGTCGTCTAAACTTATACATCCAAGAAACTTAGTGTCCTGAACTATTGGTAAATGTGTAACTTGCAACAAACTAAAGCGTTCTTTTACTTCGGTCGTTGTTGCATTTAAATCTAAAGCGGCTTCGTATGTTAGTATCTGATTTATATCCACGATATAATGCTTTTTATGCAAATTACTGAAATTACCGGTAATTAGTCGTGGTGCTTTGTACTTTTGTTTTCTTAAAATTAAAAATCATAAGTATCATGACAAGATTAAGTGTTAATATTAATAAAATTGCCACACTGCGTAACTCTAGGGGCGGAAATGTTCCTAGTGTAGAGCAAGCAGCTATAAAAGTTCAAGAGTTTGGAGCACAAGGAATCACTATTCATCCTAGACCAGATGAACGCCATATAAGGTATGCCGATGTATATGCTTTGAAACCTCTGGTGCATACCGAGTTTAATATTGAAGGGAACCCTATCCCTAAATTTATTGATATGGTTCTGGAAGTTAAACCAGAACAGGTAACTCTAGTTCCCGATTCGGTGAATGCACTGACTTCCGATGCAGGGTGGGATACGCTAAAAAATAAAGATTTTCTTGTAGAAGTAATCCAAGAGTTTAAAAACGCTGGAATTCGTACTGCGATATTTGTAGATCCAAATATTGAAATGGTAGAAGGAGCTGCAGCTACTGGGGTAGACAGGATCGAACTGTATACCGAGGCCTTTGCTGTAGGATATGCGCAAGGGGACAAGAAAGCAGTAGAACCTTATATTGCCTGTGCTAAAGCAGGACATGAACTGGGATTAGGGATAAATGCTGGGCATGATTTGTCGTTAGACAATTTAGGTTTCTTTAAGAAAAATGTACCTCACTTATTGGAGGTTTCTATTGGTCACGCATTGATTAGCGAATCCTTATATTTAGGGTTAGAAACTGTTGTAGCAGGCTATCTAAAACTTTTAAAATAAAAATAATATGGAATTATTACACGCACAGGTCATAGGCGAAGGGAAACCATTTATAATATTACATGGTTTTTTAGGAATGAGCGATAACTGGCGAACCTTAGGAAGGCGTTTTGCCGAGGAAGGTTTCGAAGTACATCTTGTAGACCAGCGAAACCACGGACGTAGTTTTCACTCCGACGAATTTAGTTATGATTTAATGGTCGAGGACTTGAAGTACTACTTAGATGAAAATGGTTTTGATGAAATAGTACTACTTGGGCATTCGATGGGAGGGAAAACCGCGATGAATTTTGCTGTTAAATATCCAAGTAGAGTTAAAAAGCTTCTAGTAGCCGATATTGCGCCAAAACATTACCCGCAACACCATCAAACTATACTGAAAGGTTTGTCTTCACTAAAATTTGCTGATCCCGACATGGGAGTAGAGGGGGTTTCTAGCAGAGGCGAAGCAGATGAAGCTTTGTCGGAATACGTTAAAATTCCTGCAGTTCGTCAATTTTTACTAAAGAATTTATACTGGGTGTCTAAAGGGAAATTAGCATATCGAATGAACTTACCTTCCTTAATTGAGAATATAGAAGAAATAGGGAAGGGGTTAGTAGATGATGCAGTATTCGATGGCGACACTATGTTTATATCTGGTGGGAGATCAGATTATATAGTCGCAGAAGATGAAATTCTATTAAAAAGACATTTCCCTAACTATACATTAAAAAAGATAGACGGGGTAGGACATTGGTTGCATGCCGAAAAACCAGAAGAATTCTTTAACATAGTTATGGGGTTTTTATAAAAACTTGTTATATTGCTTAATGAATTCTAAACGCAAGAGGGATTTCTTAATATGCATGCATAGGAAATCATCTGCTAAAATCAATTTTATTGAAAATGTAAATCAAAAATTATGACAAACAGATTTTTTATTCTAATACTACTGTTGTTCTCGACCCTAGTTGCTTACGCTGGTGGTTATCGAGTTAGCTTACAAAGTGGTCGAGCCCTAGCAATGGGTCATGCGGGTGTTGGTGTAATAGATAATGCAGAAGGTGCATTCTTTAACCCATCTGCTTTAGTTCATCTTAAAAATAGATTGGAAATTGCTGCAGGCGTTTCTGTAGTTTATAGCACCATTAGATTTCAAGATGAGGTAACAGGACAAAGTGAGAAAACACATAACTCACCTTCTACACCACTATATCTTTATTCAAATTATCATTTAAGTGATAAATTCAGTGTGGGTTTATCGGTATTTACACCATATGGTAGTGCTGTGGAGTATACCACAGATTGGCCTGGATCACATTTAGTCAATAGAATTGAGCTATCTGCTTTTTATATCCAACCACACGTAGCTTATAAAATCACAGAGAAGTTTAGTGTTGCTGCTGGTCCAATTATCGCAATAGGAAGCGTAGACTTCAATAGAAACTTAAATAGAACTATGATTGATATAGACGGAAATCGCTCTAATGTAACGGTTAAGGCTAGTGGGGTAACGGAAATAGGTTGGCATGCCAGTGCAACTTACTTGCCTATGGAAGGATTAACAGTTGGAGCTACGTACCGCTCGGAAATGATAATGAGTCCTGATGATGGGGACGCAACTTTTTCTAATGTGCCTAATTCGCCAATGACACCTTTTAAGGACTCTAAATTTAGTGCAGAATTACCTTTGCCTGCTGAACTTCTTATTGGAGTAGCTTATGAGTTTGATAAGTGGACACTTGCTTTTGACTATAACCTTGCGTTTTGGGATGTATATAAGTCTTTGGATATAGAGTTTGCTGATCCAAATATACCAAACTCCAGTAATCCAAGGAATTATAAGAACTCATCTTCCTACAGATTTGGTGCACAATATCAACTAAAGGATAATATAGCATTACGTGCTGGGTATTACTATGACGAAACACCAGTTCAATCAACTTATTTTGCTCCAGAAACACCTAGAGCGGATAGCCATAACTTTACATTTGGTGGTGGAATTGACATAACAGATAATTTCCGTGTAGATGTTGCCTTCTTGTATATTTACTTTAAGGAAATCGATGAGTCGTATGATCATTATGAAGAAAATGGGATAAAAGTACCGTTTGGCGGTACGTGGAAAACCTCTGGGTTTGTTCCAAGTATAGGACTAACGTATAGAATGTAAGCGGAATAACTTTTAAAAAAAAATGAATTATGAAATTACTACATAAAATATTTATTGCCTCGGCCTTTCTTGCATTGGTTGCATGTGAAACCGATTTCGATAATAAGGTTACCGACGAGGGCTTTTACAATAGCGGATCTGCTGATGTAAGTGCCTTTGTAGCTGTTGGAAACTCACTCACTGCTGGGTATGCCGATAATGCACTTTATAAAACAGGTCAGGAAAACTCCTTTCCAAACATCTTAGCAAGTCGTTTTGCATTTGTTGGAGGAGGAGAGTTCAAACAACCTATGATGGCCGATAATTATGGAGGACTTTTACTTGGTGGGAATAAAATTGCCGAACCTCGAATGGTGTTAAGTTTTGATGCGGATGGTAATGCAGCTCCAACGGTATTAGATAAAACGCCTACGACTGAAGTATCAGACCACTTATCTGGAACATTTAATAACTTGGGTGTACCAGGTGCAAAAAGCTTCCACTTAGCAGCACCAGGTTATGGTAACGTAGCGGGCGTGGCAACAGGACAAGCTAATCCCTACTTCGCTAGGTTTGCTAGTTCAGAAAATGCAACGGTAATCCAAGATGCCGTGGCAGTAGACGCTACTTTCTTTTCCTTATGGATAGGGAATAATGATATTTTAAGTTATGCTACTTCCGGTGGAGTTGGCGAAGACCAAACAGGAAATATGGATCCTACAACCTATGGTGGGAACGATATTACCGATCCAATGGTGTTTGCTTCTGTATATTCAGGTTTGCTAGAAGGATTAACCGCCAATGGTGCGAAAGGAGTAGTAGCTAATATCCCTGATGTGACTACCATTCCATACTTTACTACAGTACCATACAACGCTGTGCCTATGGACGAAGCTACAGCTGCTATGGTAAATGCAAATTTTGAACTTTATAACGATCAAGTTTTACCATTAATGGTTGGAGCTGGAGTAATTAGCCCAGAAGAAGCAGCTCTTCGAGAAATAGAGTTTTCCGCTGGACAAAATGCACCTATTATTGTAGACAAGGATTTGACCAATCTAACAGATATTTTGATAAGTCAGGGTATAGATCCAACTACAGCGCACTTAGTAGGACAACTTCGTCAAGCTAATGCGGAAGATTTACTTTTACTACCATCTTCAAGCGTTATTGGAACGTTGGCAGATCCATCTAACCCAATGAGTATAATGGGAGTGGCAGTACCATTACCAGATGAAATAGTTTTAACTAAGAAAGAGCAAGTGCTTGTACATACTGCAATGGTATCATATAACGCAACCATCCAAGCATTAGCTAGTCAACACGAATTAGCTTTTGTAGATGCAAATGCGCTTTTAAGACAATTGGCAGATGGCGGGTTGTCTTATGATGCCGGGATGCTTACTTCAGACTATGTAACTGGTGGGGCCTTCTCGTTAGATGGTGTACACCCAACAGCTAGAGGCTATGCCTTCATTGCAAATGAAATGGTAAAAGCTATTGAAAGCACTTATGGTGCGGACTTACCAAAGGTTAATATAGGAGAGTTCCCTACGATAATGCCACATAATAATTAAACACTAAAAACTCTTGCAGAGTGTTAAAAGCGTATGAAAGCGAAAGCTTCTCATACGCTTTTTTAATATATTTATAAATAAACAACTAAACTCAAATTGCATATGTCGGGACTTATTCGATTATTATTAACAGCAGTAGCAGTATACCTACTTCCATATATTCTTAAGGGGGTAGTGGTAGAGAAATTCACTACCGCAATTTTTGCAGCTATTGTCTTGGCAATATTACAGTTTTTAATAAAACCACTTTTGGTATTTCTTACCCTACCCATAACTATTTTAACCTTGGGCTTGTTTTTATTTATTGTCAATGCTATTATCATTTTAATGGCAGCTTATTTTGTTCCTGGATTTGAAGTGACAAATATTTGGTGGGCGTTATTATTCAGTATTTTGCTGTCAATTTTAGAATCCTCTTTATTTCAGATTGTAGGGGTAGCCGATTAGAATCGTAAATAGGTGATTGTAGGTTTGTTGGGTTAATTAAAATAGTGTACTTTTGCACTTCTATTTTTAGCGAAAACACATTTTAAACATGAATATTACCAGAAAAGACATCGACAGCTTAAACGCTGTATTAACCGTACAGATTTCAGAAGATGATTATGCCGGAGCGGTAGAGAAAATCTTAAAGGACTATAGAAAAACCGCCAATGTGCCTGGATTCAGAAAGGGACATGTGCCGATGGGAATGATTAAAAAACAGTACGGACAATCTGTAATGTTGGATGAGGTAAATAAATTAGTTCAGAAGTCACTGAATGATTACCTAACAGAAGAAAAAATTGAGTTGCTTGGACAGCCACTTCCAGTAAACCAAGAGAGTGTAGATTGGAGTGCTAAAGACTTTTCTTTTGATTTTGAACTAGGATTAGCGCCTAAGTTCGAAGTAAATTTAGACAATCTTGATGTAACCCATTTCCAAATCGTAGTTAGCGATGAGATGGCAGAAAAGCAAGTAGAGCACATCCGTAAACAATACGGAAAGTTAATTGCTAAAGATGAGGTAAGTGAAGGAGATGAACTGACAGGAAGTTTTGAATCAGATCAAGCCGATATCGATCATGAAACTACCTTCTCATTAGAAGAGCTAAAGCGTAAAGGCGATATTTCAAAACTAGTCGGAAAGAAAGTAGGCGATAGTGTTGTTTTAAAAACCAAAAACTTATTTGTAGATGGAAAACAAGCAACTATAAGCCACTTAGGTGTGTCTGCTGATATAGCAGAGACTTTAGACACGGAAGTTACCTTTGTAATAGACGAAATCAACACAAGAGAATTAGCCAAGTTAAACCAAGATTTATTCGATAAGATTTTTGGAGAAGGAGAAGTTACTTCAGAAGAAGAGCTAATTGCAAAAATAAAAGAAGACGGTAAAAAGCAGTTCGAACAGCAAAGCGATCAGAAATTGCTTGACGATATTGTAGAGAGTCTTTTAGAGAATACAAAAATTGATCTACCAGAAGAATTCTTACAGCGTTGGATTAAGGAAACAGCCGAAGAAGAAATGACGGAAGAAGAAGCTGCTGAAGAATTCAAAAGATCGGAGAAAGGATTGCGCTATCAATTAGTCGAAGGCCACTTAACCAAAGAGCATAAGCTATCACCAGACTTTGAGGAGATCAAAGAGTTTGCTGGGGAGATGGTAAAGATGCAAATGGCACAATTCGGTCAGACTAATCCTTCTAAAGAGGATTTAGACCCTATTGTAATGCGTATTCTAAGCAACCAAGAAGAACTGGAGAGAATTCACCAACAGTTGGTAACTAAAAAACTATTGGATTTCTTTAAAGAAAACGCAAAGCTTAAAACAAAAGAGGTAGACTTTGAAGAGTTTGTTAAAGAAGCTTACGAAACTAAGTAACAAGCAAATAAACCCGTATCTTTAAAGATAGTATTTCGGTACCTGTTGTAATTCAAGTGACAACCATCTGTTGTTAATAGGAAATGCAACAGGTATCCTTCATAAAACACATTTCTAAAATTTAAAACACATAGGATGGATTACGGTAAAGAGTTCAAAAAATTTGCTATAAAAGATCAAGGGATTAACAGCATGTACTACGACAAAATAGTCAGTAGCATGAATCCAGTAGGACTTACTCCAAATATTATAGAAGAGCGTCAAATGAACATTGTGGCAATGGATGTTTTCTCTAGGCTGATGATGGATAGAATCATCTTCCTAGGAACTGGAATAAACGACCAAGTAGCCAACATTGTACAAGCGCAATTATTGTTCTTAGAGAGTACAGACGCTTCTAAAGATATTCAGATATACATCAATTCACCAGGAGGTGGCGTATATGCTGGATTGGGAATATACGATACCATGCAGTTTATAAAACCAGATGTAGCCACTATTTGTACGGGAATGGCTGCTTCGATGGCTGCCGTTCTTTTATGTGCAGGTGCAAAAGGTAAACGAAGTGGTCTTACGCACTCAAGAGTAATGATCCATCAACCGCTTGGTGGTGCGCAAGGGCAAGCAAGTGATATTGAGATTACGACTAGAGAAATCTTAGCGCTTAAAAAAGAGCTATACGAGATTATCTCTAAACACACAGGACAAACCTATGAAAAAGTACACGAAGATAGTGATCGTGATTACTGGATGAAGTCCGATAAGGCAAAAGAGTACGGAATGATAGATGAAATTCTGGTACGTGGATAATACTTCGTGGATAACACAGAAGTTTAATAACCAAAATTAGAATCATGACAAAGAATAATGTAGCATGTTCCTTTTGTGGGCGTAAAAAAGCAGATACCCAACTGCTAATCGCCGGACTGGATGCACATATATGTGATAAGTGTATCGAGCAAGCACATGGAATAGTAGTGGAGGAGGTTTTAAAGCCAGAGGAGAGCGAGCTAAGCGATTCGGTTTTACTGCATAAGCCAAAAGAGATAAAAGACTTTTTGAACCAATACGTAATTGGTCAATATGCAGCAAAAAGGGTGTTGTCTGTAGCAGTATATAATCATTATAAACGATTACTACAGCCAGATACAGA
>DATGSX010000134.1:0-2629 GCA_035302145.1 Flavobacteriaceae bacterium
AGCACTAAGCTTTACTTTTACCGATAGTTTTTGGTTCAACGCTGTAGAGGCAGAAGTATATGCAATGTCTAGTTTATTTATTGCAGCACTTTTCTACGCTGGTTTACGTTGGGAACGCGCCATGTTTAACCCCCACGGACATCGATGGTTGTTACTTATTTGTTTCTTAGTAGGATTATCTTTCGGAGTGCATTTCATGAGTTTATTGACTATTCCTGCTATTGGTATGCTTTACTACTTTAAGCATACCCGTCAAGTTACGTGGGCAAACTTCATAGTAGCCAACATAGTAACAGCGGCAGTGCTTTTGTTTGTATTCGTATTCTTACTACCGCAAACCATGACATTCTTTGGGAATGCTGAGATATTCTTTACAAACACCTTGGGCATGCCATTTAACTCAGGTACCATTATCGCAGGGTTAATTGTAATTGCCATTTTCTATTTTGGGCTTCGTTATACCCGCAATAAGTCTTTTGTTCATTTAAACACTATCCTCCTTGGTATCCTATTTATTTTTATAGGTTTCTCTAGCTGGATAATGCTACCTATTCGTGCCAACGCTGGTACGGTAATCAACGAGAACAATCCAAGCGATGCTAGAGAGTTACTAGCGTATTACAATCGCGAACAGTATCCTGAGACAAAATTACTTTATGGGCCTTATTTTACTGAGAAATATGTGGGCTTAGATCCTAACGAGCCTTTTGTAGATGGTAAGCCGAACTATGAAAGAGATTATGAGAAAAGAGAATATGTCATCGTTAACAACTGGAAACAGTCCAAACAGAATATTGACGCTTCTCAAAAAGGTTTCCTTCCACGTATGTGGAATTCTAGCAGGGCAGTTAATTATTTGATGTTTACTGGTGGACTAGACTTTAATTTACGCCCAGAATATCTAGGTGAACCTCAACTGACAGAGGAGATCAATCAGCTCAGAGCTGCTCACTTAATGGGTGATTTAGAGCCTGAGGATTATGATAGTATTTTTACTCATTATGGTGATTATATAAATATTAAGAAGCCAACTTTCGCACAGAACATGAGCTATATGTTCGACTTCCAATTTAACTACATGTATATGCGATATTTTATGTGGAACTTCGCTGGCCGTCAAAACGATATTCAGGGGAAGATGACCAATACGCATGGAAATTGGATAAGCGGGATAGACTTTATAGATTCGTGGCGACTAGGAAATCAGGAGTACTTACCTTCGGATTTAAAAAATAATAAAGCTAGAAACACCTATTTCTTCTTGCCATTAATATTAGGAATTATTGGTGCTATTTATCATAGTTCTCGAAATCCAAGAAGTTTCTGGGTGTTATTAGCACTCTTCCTCTATACAGGAATAGCATTGAAGATTTATTTGAACGAAGGACCTTTTGAGCCAAGAGAGCGAGACTACGCACTAGTAGGTTCCTTCTATGTCTTTGCCATGTGGATAGGTTTTGGCGCCTACGCACTCTATCATTTTGCCATGCGCTATGTAAATCCGAAAGTCGCTATTCCAGTAGTTAGTATTGTTTGTTTATTGGCATCGCCCGTTTTATTGGCTACTCAAAACTGGGACGACCACGATCGATCGAATCGATATACTGCAACAGCTATGGCAAAACAGTACCTAGATTCCTGTGGCGAACAGGGAATTATTTTCACTATTGGTGACAACGATACCTTTCCACTTTGGCATGCACAAGGCGTAGAAGGCTACCGACAAGATGTACGGGTTGTAAATACAAGTTTATTCCAAACAGATTGGTATATAGACGATATGAAAAGACAAGCTTACAAGAGCTTGCCAATTCCCTCGCAGTTAGAGCACCATCAGTATAGGGATGGTACAAGAGATCAAATTATCTATCAAAAAACCAAAATCGACACGCTGGATATTAAGCTTTTTATGGATTTTATTTCCAATGATTCCGATCGCGCAAAAGTTGAGATGCAAAATGGTTCGAAGCTCAATTACTTCCCTTCGAAAACAATACGTATCCCTGTCAACAAGGAGAATGTATTAAAAAGTGGTGTTGTTGCACAAGAAGATGCTCACTTGATAGAACCTTTTGTATACCTTAACATCACTAACGATGTATTGCTTAAAGGCGATATTCTTATGTTAGATATACTTGCCAATAATGATTGGGAGCGTCCTATTCACTTTAGTGGTGGTAGTTTCAATGATTCAGATTACATGTGGCTAAAGGATTATTTGCAACTAGATGGAATGGCCTACACCTTGGTGCCTATAAAAACTAAAATGGATAAAAACAATCCATTCGACATGGGACGTATTCATTGGCCAACGATGTACAACATTGTTACCAATTGGGAGTGGGGTAATATTGGCACAGACAAGATATACCATGATCCAGAAACACGCAAAAACGCAATCACCTATCGCACAAACTTAATCCGTTTGGTAGAAAACTTATACCATAATGATGAGTTGGAAAAAGCCGAGGAAATCTTGGATTTAGTAATGGAGAAAACTCCATTAGATAAGGTAGGCTATGTTTCGACTATAGAGCCTTATATCCAGTTTTACTATTTATTAGATGCACAAGACAAAGCGAGAAACCTCTATTACCAAGCTGCTAAAGACTATCAGGAGTACCTAAAG
>DATGSX010000135.1:0-12631 GCA_035302145.1 Flavobacteriaceae bacterium
AAGAACGTTTGTAGATCCTGTAACCCAACGACCAAGAAGAGAAGGTACAACTGATAATAGAAGGGAAAACATACAAAACCCAACGAATTCCGATCGTGGGCGTAGTAATGCTACTAATCCTAGAAATAGTAACACAACAGAATCAACAAATGGCAGAAGAGGTTCTTCAGCAACAGAAAACACGAAGAAAAATGAGGATACAAAGCGTGGAAGATCTTCTTCTAACCAAAAAGACAATAAGCGTAGAGAAGCTTCACCAATAAAGAATGATACAACTTCTAGACGTGGCGAGTCTTCTGCAAATCAACAAGGGACTAGTCGTAGATCATCTGCCACACCACCAAATAACTCAAATTCTAGACGAGACACCTCCTCTACCCAAGAAAACAACAATAGAAGAGAATCAAATAGGTCTGAAAGTAGGCGTGGTCGGTCATCAAATAATTAAACTAGTAATCAATAACAACCTCTGAAATAAAAAAATACCAGCAAAATATAAAAGCGAAGCATCTAACTATTTAGATGCTTCGCTTTTTATATACTTAGAGTATAATTTATTCATTTACTTCCTTAAAAACCACTGGCAAATCTTTTTTATTGGCTATTGTAAACAGCGCATACGGTGCGGTAAGAGCTTGTGTTACCATATCTCCTGGCTTAGGTCCCTTAGTTTCATAATATACCAATATTTCTGATTTCCCATATACCACCTTATCTACAGCTATACTATATCCTCCAGTATTTCGCTGTCCCATAGCTAGTAAAACGACTTGGTTTTTATTCCAATTTATCTGTGGTGTGGCTTCTTTAGTAGCAATACGATCGTAAATAGACTGTAAACCAGCATCACTTTTTACTACCAAGTTTTGTGTATCGGTAAATTGACTATAATGGCTTTCGGAAAGAACTTCTATATCTTCCATAGGAATTGTTTTTACAGTATTGCATGATTGCAAACTAATCATGGTGGCTAATAAGGGAACTGCTAATAAACTTAATAATCTCATTTTTTGTTTGTTTTTACATTTTTAAAGGATTCTATACACTCTATATAAAGGTTTTCGTACAGAGGTACAATTTTGTTAATAGAGAACTTCTCAGCGGCTTTTACTGCATTTGCTTTAAACTGATTTAAAGTTTTGTCTGTGCTTAAAATTTTCAATGCATTTTTTGCCATGCTCTCCGTATCGCCTATATCGCTAAGAAAACCGCTTACGCCGTTTACATTAACTTCTGGTAATCCACCTGCATTTGTTGATATTACAGGAACGCCAGATGCCATTGCTTCTAAGGCTGATAGACCAAAGCTCTCTTTTTCAGAAGGAAGAATAAACAAGTCAGAGAAACTTAATATTTCGTTTATCTCTAAACTATTTCCTAAGAAAATAACTTTATTCTCTATTCCTTTCTTTGCACATAGCTCTTCGGCTTTTTGTTTGTCTGGCCCCTCACCTATTATGATTAGCTTTGCAGGCAACTCCTTTTGAACCTTATCGAATACTTCTATCACATCGACTAAGCGTTTTACAGGACGTAAATTACTTATATGAGTAATTATGCGCTCATCCTCCGTTGCCATTCTACTTCGATAGCAATCATTGTTTAGTCGTCTTTGGCTATGTCGTTCTAAATCTATAAAGTTTGGAATTACATGTACTTCTCTCTTCACATCGAATAAACGAAGAATATCTTCTTTTAAGTTTTCTGATACCGAAGTAATTGCATCGCTTTTATTCATGCTAAAGGTAACAGCTGGCTTATAAAATGGATGACTTCCGACTAGGGTAATATCTGTTCCATGTAGGGTGGTTACCATAGGCAAATCAATTCCTTCTTCTTTCAACATCTGCTTTGCCATATATCCAGCATAAGCATGTGGAATAGCGTAATGTACATGTAATAGCTCTATTTTATGTTTTTTAATGGTGTCAACCAATTTGCTAGATAATGCTAGCTCATAGGGCTGGTAATGAAACAACGGATATTTAGGAACATTAACCTCGTGAAAGAAGATGTTCTCAGACAGATACTCTAAACGTACTGGCTGTTTATAAGTAACAAAATGAATTTCATGTCCTTTCTCTGCTAGTGCAATTCCTAATTCGGTTGCCACCACACCACTTCCCCCAAATGTGGGATAACATACCACTGCTATTTTCATAGGTCTAATGTACAAAAGAATCTTCTATTGATTCATAAATTATAGCTTGAATATTGCTTCGCAAGTTATTTTGAATAAGCTTCCCATTTTCTGCATCAGGATAGGTTCTGTTGGATAAAAACACATATACTATATCCTCTTCTGGATCGGCCCAAGCAAAGGTTCCTGTAAATCCACTATGGCCAAAGCTTGTCATTGACACACAGCCACACGTAGGCCCTACATCACCTAGTTGTGGTTTGTCGAATCCAATTCCTCGTCGTACATCTTGATCGCAATAATAACAGGTGTTAAACTGTTGAAAAGTATCGGAATTTATAAACTTAGTATCCCCATAAGTTCCTTCCCAAATATACATCTGCATCATTTTGACTATGTCATGGGCATTGCCAAACAACCCAGCATGTCCAGCTACTCCTCCCATAATGGCAGCTCCTTGATCATGGACATGACCATGAACTTCTTGATAGCGGAAATAATTATCATCTTCTGTAGGTGGTATTTGCTCCTTAGTAAACTTGGTTAATGGTAAATAAGTTAGATTATTCGCTCCTAGTTTATCATAAAAATACTTTTCGACTAAATGATCTAAGCTATCGTCATAATACTCTTCAATGTATTTTTGAAGTAAATAAAAAGGTAAATCACTGTATCTATAGCTTTTTACAGGGCGCAAATCACTTTCCAAAATACGCTGATATATTGAATCCTTATAATCGCTTCGCATATATAGATTATTGGCTACAACCGCATCGAACTTTTGAGAAGGGTTCGTCTGGTAATACTTAGCATCCGGTCGATTTGTTTTTTTATCCAGGGTTTCTCTATAAAACGGAATCCAAGGCTGTAAACGGTTATAGTGAGTTAATAAATCAATAAGCTTTATGCCTCCTTTATCTGTGTTTTTATACTCAGGTAGCATCTCATCTAGTCGTGTATCTAAAGTGATAACTTCATTGTCTACCAATTTCATAACCATCGGCAAGGTTGCTAGGATTTTGGTGAGCGATGCTAAATCGTAAATATCATCATTTTGAACTAATCTGTTAGAATTATATCGATGTGCTCCATAGCTTTTTTGATAGATTATCTTTCCACCGCGTGCTATTGCAATTTGAGCACCTGGCATCATTTTTTCTTTTAATCCATAGGCAACTACAGAATCAATTCTCCTTAAAGTTTGGCCATTAATCCCAACACTTTCTGGTGTTCCGTAGCCTAAACGTTTCATTGTCTTGGTAGTAATTCCATGTCCTGCTGGAAAATATTTTCCAGCACTAACTGGCAGTTTCCCCTTTGCTTTTACAGCACCAAATAATACTTGTGCTGCCACACTTTGTGTTATCAAGCTATTTTGATAAGCTACCGTTACACTCTCTAACCCACTAGCATTCACTTCTAAAAGAGCATAAGGACTAGCAAAAACAACTAAATGAATATTGTGCTTTTCAGATAATTCATGCAGTAGTGTTAATTCAACACTACTAAATTTATATGATCGCCAAGGATTATCATTTCTTTTATGCAATCCTATAATTACATCGGTAAAGCCGTCTAATTTATTATGGTAATCCGATAGTGATTTCCCTTTTACTAAAGTGATATTAGTATAGTTCTTTAACCCTTCTAAAAAAGCTGATCCATCATCATCACCAAAAGCAACATAGGCTATTTTTTTATTGTCTAAATTTTTGAATGGCAAGGATTCCTTCTCATTTTGAACTACTGTAATTGCCTCTTCCATTACGCGTTGATAAAGGGTGGTGTCTTGTACGGTATTCAAATCCTCATAAAGGTTTTCCATAACCACAGGCTCATAGTTATGTAATCCTGCTTTATACTTTGCAAGGAGAATCTTTTTTACAGAATATGCTAATCGTTCTTCGGTTATTGTCCCATCATTACAAGCATCTAGTAACAGATTTACTGATTGTGGTAAGTTTTGTGGAATGAGCAAGATATCGTTTCCTGCAAGAAATGCTTTTAAATCTGCCTCACCTGGCTGTAATCCATCTGTTGCACCTTTCATATTTAATGCATCGGTAAAAACAAGTCCTTCAAAACCATATTCTTCTCTTAACAAGTCCGTTACAACTTTTTTAGACAGAGAGACTGGAGTGGTTTTACTAGGTTCTAATGCAGGAACATGAAGGTGTGCTGTCATTACACTACTAGCTAAATTTGCCTGTAATAAGCGTCGAAACGGATACAATTCAACACTATCCAATGCAGCGCGTGTTCCCTCTATAGTAGGTAATTCCAAGTGAGAATCCTGGTCGGTATTTCCATGACCAGGAAAATGTTTTAAACTGCTTAAAACTCCATTGGATTCCATCCCTTGAGTAAAAGCAAAAGCTTTACGTGCTACCTCATCAGGGATTTCACCAAATGATCGATTCCCAATAATTGGATTATTAGGATTGTTATTTACGTCAACCGAAGGAGCAAAATTTATATGTACACCAAGTCGCTTAGCATGATTTGCAATACGCTTTCCAACTTGTTTTATAAGTTTATCATCTTGAACTGCACCAAGAGTCATGTTCCACGGATAGGCGAAAGTAGAGTCCAAACGCATGGCTAACCCCCACTCTGCATCCATACTGATGAGCAGTGGAACTTTTGACAACTCTTGATATTCATTGGTTAATTTAGCTTGTCTTCCTGGGCCTCCTTTAGAAAAAATTACGCCTCCAATATGATACTTTTCTATCCACTCCTTAATTTTATCGGTAGAAGCTTTAGGAGCTTGTGAAAATACATCCACCATGTATAGTTGTCCAATGCGTTCTTTTAGGTCCATAGAATGGTACACACTGTCCACCCATTTCTTTTGATGTTCAATGTCATCTTTGACTAACAAAGGATTATTAGGCTGTGCAGAAAGAATAGACACGCACATTAAAGAGATGAGAACGCTTATATATTTCAAAAGTATATCTAATTATAATGAGTGAAACCAATACTAATACAACTTGCAGAAAATAGATGAAGAAAAGTGTACCACTTACATAAAATTACTATGCCAACTTTCGCTAGCTGGTACTTCCCAATATTTTTCATACTCTTCTTTGGTATTCACCAAATTGTTGAATACTATAGTATTTGCAGAAACCGCATTGTCTTTAGCCATTTGTCTAAAATCTGCCAAAGGTTTATGCGCAATGAATTCACCCGTATAGAAAGTTACATTCATCTTATCCAATAAATTCAATTCGTATTCTTTTTCTAGATCTTGAATGAATGCCACTGAACTATCAATACTACAACCTGAAACAGGCACTTCGGACTGGTCTACTCCAAAGACAATAAATCTATTATATCGTATTTCAAATCCAGCTTTTAATGGACTCCCATGGGCTGCCCATTGGCTGACAAATGATTTAGTTTTTTCCGATATTTCTTCTACTTCCTCATCGGTAAATCTTCGATCGGATTGGTATATCCAAATTCGAGCATCTCCAGGTAAATCAGTAAACTCTGTATACATATCTTTATAAATCTTCTGCATTAGCTATCATTTCTACAATGTCCATCACTTCCACATCGTCTTCGTGCTGCTTATCTTTAACACCGTCTGTCATCATAACATTACAGAATGGACACCCGGTGGCTATTATTTCTGAGTTTGTTTCTAAGGCTTCCTCGGTACGCTCTACGTTTATATCTTTATTTCCTTTTTCTGGTTCTTTGAACATTTGCGCTCCTCCAGCTCCACAACAAAGGCTTTTCGATTTACATCTACGCATTTCAATCAGCTCTACCTCTAATTTCTCTAAAAGTGCTCTTGGTGCTTCGTATTCGCCATTTGCTCGACCTAAATAGCAAGGATCATGGAAAGTAATACGTTTCCCCTTAAACTTTCCTCCTTCTACTTTTAATCGGCCTTCTTCTAAAAGAGTTTTTAAGAATTTAGTATGGTGCATTATTTCGTAATTACCACCCAATGCTGGATATTCGTTTTTTATGGTATTGAAGCAATGTGGACAAGCTGTAACGATACGTTGTACTTCATATCCGTCAAGCACCTCGATATTGGACATGGCTTGCATTTGAAATAAAAACTCATTCCCTGCACGTTTAGCTGGATCTCCCGTACATCCTTCTTCAGCACCTAAAACCGCAAAAGAAACGTTTGCTTGATTCAAAATTTTTACCAAGGCCTTTGTACCTCTCTTTGCTCTATCATCGAAACTTCCTGCGCAACCAACCCAAAAAAGGACTTCTGGCTTTTCGCCTTTGGCAACAAATTCAGCCATTGTAGGCACTTTTAGTGTATTACTCATAAGTATAAAATTTATTTAGAAACCATGCTTTTCAACATAGTTGTTCTTTAATTATATGTTGTGTTTTGTTTTTTAATTTTCGTCTTTCCAATTCAATCTATCCATTTGGTTATATGGCCAAGGAGCTTGATTGTTTTCTATATTAGACATCGCCACATTTAATTCGGCAGGAGCTGCAGACTCTTCTAACACCAAATATTGACGCATAGACATAATAATAGACATTGGATCGATGCTTACCGGACAAGCTTCTACACAAGCATTACATGTGGTACAAGCCCATAATTCTTCTCGTGTAATATAATCGTCTAACAGCTGCTTATCGTCAGATTTAAACTCTCCATTAGCATCAATATTTTTTCCAACCTCTTCTAGCCTATCACGCGTATCCATCATAATCTTCCTTGGCGATAAAGCTTTACCGGTAATATTGGCTGGACAAACACTTGTACATCGCCCGCATTCTGTACACGTGTAGGCGTTTAATAACTGAGTACGAGTTAAATCCATAACGTCGCTAGCTCCGAATTTAGTATGCTCCTCTTCTTCACCTTCTGCAGGTGCAGCAAAAGGATCGGCATTCGGGTCCATCATCAGCTCCACTTCTTTCTTAACGGACTCTAATACTGGGAACTTACCTTTAGGTTCTACACTTCCATGATAGACATTAGGGAAGGCCAATATAATATGTAAATGCTTTGAGTAGTAAAGATAATTTAAGAATGCTAATACGCCTAGTATATGTAACCACCATGCTGCACGTTCTAAAGTGATAAGAGCAGAAACGCTCATTCCATCTAATAATGGCGCAATCATAGAGCTAACAGGGAATTTCCCCACTGCAGCATAGCCTTCGGCACCATGTTGTTGTAATTGATAATCAGAAGCATTCATCAACAGGAATAATACCATCAGAACAAACTCGATGTATAAGATTAGGTTAGCATCTAGTTTTGGCCACCCTTTCATTTCCTTCATTACAAATCGCTTTATATGAACAACATTTCTTCTGGTCCAAAAAAGTGCTACACCAACAATAACTAGTAATGCTAAAATTTCGAAGGAAGCGATCAATACATCATACGATGGTCCCAAAACCGACAAGACACGATGAGTTCCAAATATTCCATCGATAACAATCTCGAGCATCTCGATATTGATGATTATAAAGCCTATGTATACAAAAAGGTGTAGAATACCAGGGATTGGACGCACTACCATTTTTGATTGGCCTAACGCAATGCGAATTACGTTACCCCAACGTTCTTTTTTGTTGTTAGATACATCGACTTTACGTCCTAGCTTTATATTCCTAATAAGTTTTCTGCTGTTGCGAACAAAAAACCCTATACCTATTATTAAGGCGATTATAAATAAGATGCTGGATAAGTATTGCATAATGTTTTCAGATTAATTTATTCTTCTGGACTATATTCTTTATTTTTTTTACCAAAAATAGAGAAATGCACATAGCGCTTAGGATTTAACTTAATATCGCGCATTAATTCCTCTAGTTCTTTAGATGCTCCTTCCAAATTACGATATAAACTATCGTCTTTCAATAACTTCCCTATACTTCCTTCTCCTTCTTCAAGACTATCTACTACGTTATTTAATCCGGCGATGGTTTGCTCGATTTCATACACTAGCTTCTGAGTATCCAATGTAGCAAGCGAGTCGGAAATTCGAACAAGATTCTCGGAGGTTTTTTCAAAGTTATCTATACTAGAAGATATTTTTTGATTATTTGCATCCAATAATGTATTAATAGACATGGTAGCTTCATTTAAAGATACCATGGTATTATCTATATTTTCGAAAGAACTTCTTAGGTGTTCTTTTCCTTTTTCATCCAACACGTCATTCAGTCCCATAAGTAACGTATCCAACCTTGCTAAGGTATTTCCTAAGTCATCGCCTAGAGGAATAACTTTATCGGCTACCACCTCCATCATCCCTTTCTCCATTATACCGATAAGCGTATCGCCTGTTTCTACCATCTGTAAATTGTCGTAGTCTGGGAAAATAGCAAGCGCTTTTCCACCGATTAACCCCGGATTATATAGCTGTACTTCACTAGTTTTTGAAAAGTGAAAGTTACGTCTATCTACCATAAAACTCACGGTAACATCTCGAGATTTTTCTGAAATAAATATTTGTTTTACTTTTCCTACTGGTAATCCATTCACCGTTACACTTGCTTCTGGCATTAGCCCTTCTACATTTTCGTACTTTACGTAAAAAATGCGTTCCTCCTTAAACAAACTAGTCCCTTTTAGGAAGTTATATCCTAATATGAGGATTACGCTAGCAGCGATAACAAGTATTCCAGTTTTAAACTCTCTTGAAAACTTCACAGGATGTGATTTATGTTAATTAGCAAAATTATGAAAATAAATACAGATTTAAGACTTTCCTATTAATTGGTTTGCACCACATCTGCCAAACGCACTTGTTCCCCGTTTTTATATGCTACCACAAAACAATCGGGGAACCCACTTTCTTTTGCTTTTTTCTGTAAGGCTTGTGCTTTTAAGTAGGTGTCTGTCTTTCCATATAAATACTTATAAAGTTCACCGTGTTTAATTCTATGCACTCCTTCTAAACCTTTAAAATTATACGGTTCCACTTCCATTTTTGTTCCACTAGCTCCTATTTGCACCATGAATATCACTTCATCTTTTTTAACTTTATCCACTACATCACTATTTGATGTTGCTGGAGCTTCTACATAATCGGACACATGTAAATCAGGCAATGCGCTTCTATAACTTTTTATAGCTTTTGCAATTTCATTTGCAATTTGATTTTGTCCTTTTTTTGAATTTAAATAAGCCCCTTCATTTCTATTGGATAAAAATCCTACTTCAATAAGAATGCTTGGCATTACAGTACGTGCCAATACATAGAATGGACCTTGCTTTACACTTCGATCTCTTCTATTTAAATTATTAGTAATATTTTGCTGTACTAAACTAGCAAGTTGGATACTTTGATCTAAATACTCCTCCTGTGCCAAAGTCAAACCGATTAAAGATGAAGGTGAGCTCGGATCAAAGCTTCCATACACCTCTTCATAATTCTCCTCTAAATATATAACCGAGTTTTCCCTTTTAGCTAATTCTAAATTTTCTTTATTTCTAGTGCTCCCCAATACAAATGTTTCTACACCATAAGCTTGATTACCACCGCCAACCGCATTACAGTGAATGGATATAAAAAAGTCGGCTTTAGCTTTATTGGCAATTACCGTTCTATCATCCAGTGTAGGATAGGAATCATCGTCTCTGGTATAAATGATTTCAAATCGAGGGTCATTTTCTAATAAAGCCCCGACTTTTAAAGTAATGTTTAGGGCAATATCTTTTTCAACAAAACCATGATGTGAATTTCCTCTATCTGAACCTCCGTGACCAGCATCTAGCACAATTACAAATGGCTTTCCTTTATTTGCATAAGCAGATGGTAGTGTAAATACCAAGAAGAGTAGAAAAGTCAATATAAAATATTTTAACCGATAAAATCTCATGAGATATTATGTGTTTTAAGTGTGAACAAACCTATTGCAAGTTTAAAATTTTCAATATTCAAAAGCTAGCACGAAAAATATGTGTAGTTTTGAACCGCGATTTTCATTCAAACTTACAAAAAATACTCAGGTAACCTTGCAAACAAAAAGGCAATATTTCTTTGCATGTATTCTATTGCTATCCCTTGCTGGACATTGGATTTATGGACAAGGGTCTGATAATCTGAACACTGCGACGTCGACCATCGGCCTATCTAGTGCTCTAGATACTATTCCAGATAAATCAACCAATACGCAGTTAGATACTATCGTACAGGATACTATCCATGTGGATGAGATAGAACCGGTAAAGGAGAAAATAGGCGATATCATTGATTACTACGGAAAAGATTATGTTTATTTTGACCGTAAAGCCAATAAAGTTCATATGTACAACGAGGCGTTTATCACGTACGAAGATATGCGTATCGATGCTGGGCATATTGTAATGGATTTGACCAATAATACTATTCGTGCTATAGGAATTAAAGACACCGCAGGTGTTTATTCCCAAAGACCTAAGTTTGTACAAGGTGCAAATGAAGTTACCCCCGACTCCATCATATTTAATACCCAAACACAAAAAGCGCTTATTCATAACTCTCGAACAGAGCAAAGCGGTTTTCTTGTGCTAGCAGAGACTACAAAAAGAGAAAATGATTCGGTGGTATTTGTACAAAACGCACGTTTTACCACATCTAAAAACGAAGAGAATCCAGAGTATTATTTCTTAGCTAAAAAAGCGAAATTCGTTCCTAAAAAGAAAGTGGTTACTGGTTTTACCAATATGTATATCATGGATGTGCCTACACCATTAGCTATGCCATTTGGATATTTCCCACTTACCGAAAATCGTTCATCTGGGTTTATCATCCCTTCTATTGGTGATAATAACAGACGTGGATTTTTCTTTCAAAATGGAGGGTATTATTTTGCGTTGAGCGATTATTATGACCTAGCCGTTTTGGGCGATTACTATACCAATGGTAGTTATGGAATACGATTGGAATCCAATTATGCCAAGCGATATAGTTTTAGAGGTGGATTAAGCTTTAGATATGAAAATTTGGTAGAGAGCGAACTAGGTTTTCCTGATTATAGCAAAAGTATGATATATAACTTACGGTGGAACCATAGTCAAGACACGAAAGCTAATCCTAATTCACGATTCTCTGCTTCGGTAAACTTAGGAAGCTCCAAATACTTCCAAGAATCAATAAACCAAACTAACAACGCTAGTGCATTGGTAAACACTCTGAGCTCAACGGTATCGTATTCCAAAACATTTGAAACAGATCCGCAGATAAATCTCACTATTGCAGCTACACACTCTCAAAACAGTAATACAGAGGCAATTAATATGTCATTGCCAAATATTAATGCGAATGTTTCCAAAATTTATCCATTTGCGCCTAAGCATGGTCCAAAACAAGGTATTATAGACAACATTAGTTTAGAATATAACCTTACTGCGCAGAACAGTATTTCGACAGTAGACTCATTATTTTTTAAGAAAGATATGTTTCGCGATGCTAAAATAGGGGCTAAACACACTATTCCAATCAGCACCAATTTCAAAATATTTAGGCATTTAAGCGCTACTTTATCTAGTAGATTTGAAGAGGTTTGGGTTGGCAACACCTATAATCAGTATTACGACGAGAACTTACGTGAGGGTCAAGGTGGAATTGCACGTGATACAGTCCGTGGTTTCGATCGTTATCATACTTACAATTTTTCTGCTAGCTTGGGTACCACTATGTATGGAATGTTCAATTTTAAACCAGGCAGCAAAGTTCAAGTTATAAGACATGTAATGCGTCCAAATTTAAGTTATAGCCTAATTCCAAGTTTTGATCGTTATTACGAAGAGATGCAAGTACCAACTGCTGATCCAACAGTAGCTTCGGAAGTGGTAGAGTATTCTAGGTTTCAAGGAACATTATTTGGTGCCCCTAGCGATAGGTTTTCATCGAATATAGGCTTTAACATAAGCAACACCATAGAGGCTAAAGTACATTCTAAAGACTCCACAAGTAAGGAATTAAAAAAGGTGAAGTTATTAAACAACTTGAATATGTCTACTTCTTATAATGTAGCGGCAGACTCACTGAATTTAGCACCATTACGAATAAGTGGTAGCATCCCGATTGTAAAGAAATTAGACCTTAACTTTAGTGGTGCGTTAGATCCGTATGCCCTTAATAATAATAATCGACGAATAGACAAGTGGAATATAGAGAACGGCGGAAGTCTATTCCGATTGACCAATGCTAATATAAGCGTTAACTACTCCTTCTCTAGCAGTGATTTTGAAAGAGACGAATCCGAAGAGGATAAATCTTTTGATAATGAAACCTTTAGAAATGGCGGACGTCCAGATGATTTATTTGGAGATACTACACGAGGGTTTAATGAATCCGAAGAGGGCTCTAAAAATCGTGCAAATCGAAGTCCTTGGTACAACTACAGTTTACCTTGGGACTTTAGGCTAGCCTATACAATGACCTATTCCAATGCACGTCGTGAGAGTGAAATAACCTCTCAATCGCTTATGTTTAGCTCCAATGTGGAACTGGCACCGCGTTGGAAAGTAGGAATTTCATCGGGGTACGA
>DATGSX010000136.1:0-5523 GCA_035302145.1 Flavobacteriaceae bacterium
GTGGTTCAATATGTCGGATTCTTGCAATTTCTTCTGAGTTTTTTGAAGCTGGTAAGATTCCACCATGTCCAGGTTTTGCACCTTGTGATATCTTTAATTCGATCATTTTTACGTTTGGATGCTTCGCATTTTCAGCAAATAGTGCTGGGTTAAAATTTCCCTTATCATCTCTACAACCAAAATAACCCGTTCCAATTTGCCAGATTATATCGCCACCGTGTTTTAAATGGTAGTCACTTAACCCACCTTCTCCGGTATTGTGTGCAAAGTTGCCAATTTTTGCTCCGGCATTTAAAGCTTCTATAGCATTAGCACTCATTGCTCCAAAACTCATGGCCGAAATATTTAAAATACTCGATGAGTAAGGGTGTTTACAGTCTTTATTTCCAATTACTACTCGCGGATCATGATTAAGGGTATTGAATGCTTTCGGTGCAATAGAATGGCTCATCCATTCATAACCCTCAGCATACACATCGAACTGAGTTCCAAATGGGATGGTGTCGCGTACTTTTTTTGCACGTTGGTATACCGTAGATCGATCTACACGATGAAACGGCCGTCCATCGATATCCGATTCAATAAAGTATTGGTACATTTTGGGTCTAAGCTCCTCCATAACATAACGCAAACGACCAAGTAACGGATATATTCGGCGAATGGTATGCCGCGTTTGCACCATATCTATATAGCCCATTATGGTGAATATCAATACAATTCCGGTGGCTACAAACCAGTTGTTATCTAAGTATATGGCTAGAGCAAGTGTAATAATCAATAAAACACTGCTCACTATTATAAATTGTTTTCGCATGGTGTTACACTTTTTAAGTTAATTTATTTTCTTACCTACAAGACCAATTTCTTTAATTGGACCTGAAATAGACTTTGTGTCGTGTACAGTTTAGGTACAATAAAAGTGTGAACACCACTCTATAATCCCTATACTCCTCTATTTACCGAGCTATTATTCGATAAAGCTGTAATCTCAAAATAACTTTACGATTAAGCTAAAATCTAGGAACTTAGAGTTTTGTAAAATGATTTATATTTTATGAAACTTTAAACCCCAACTTTCCATGTCGGCATTAGCAAAGTCTAATTTATATTTCTCAGGAATACCTGATTCTTCTAGCATGGATCCAGGGCTGATTGATGGAAATAGCTCTTCATAGGTAATCATTTCGTTTAATGATATACGCCTGTATATATGCGAGCGTGTTAAGTTTTTAGTTTCGTCTAACCCAGAAGCACCTAGAAGTTCAACATAGTTTGTAATTGTTTTTTCATGATAATCTGCTACGCGTTGTTTTTTGTCTTTAACTACTAGTCCTACAGTCAACTTAGGATCTTGAGTTGTAATTCCAGTAGGGCATTCGTTGGTGTTACAAATAAGCGCCTGAATACATCCTAATGCCATCATCATAGCACGTGCTTGGTAACAAGCATCCGCTCCAAGTGCCATAGCTCTGGCTACATGAAAGGCAGAGGTTATTTTTCCCGAAGCAATGATTTTTATGTGCTTGCGAATATCCAATCCGTTTAGGATGTTATGAACAAAATCCAATCCATCGATCATTGGTGCTCCAACGTAATTGCTGAATTCTGGTGGTGCTGCTCCTGTTCCACCTTCACCGCCATCTACAGCAATGTAATCCGGATAGGTGTCAAGCTCAATCATAGCTTTACAGATGGCTATAAATTCACTCTTATGACCTATACATATTTTAAATCCTACTGGCTTTCCACCAGATAAATCTCGTAGTTTTTTTATAAACTTCACCATTTCTAGCGGCGTATCAAAAGCCGAGTGATAGGGTGGCGAAGCTACTAGCGTATGCGGTTCAATATGACGAATCCTTGCAATTTCTTCCGAGTTCTTCGATGCTGGTAATATTCCTCCATGTCCAGGTTTTGCACCTTGTGAGATTTTTAATTCAATCATTTTTACATTAGGGTGCTTTGCTTTCTCAACAAATAATTCAGGATTAAAATTTCCTACTTCATCTCTACAACCAAAATATCCTGTTCCTATTTGCCAAATTACATCTCCTCCATGTTTTAAATGATAATCGCTTAACCCACCTTCACCAGTGTTGTGCGCGAAGTTGCCGATTTTTGCACCAGCGTTCAACGCCTCTACTGCTGCGGCACTTAGAGAACCAAAGCTCATCGCCGAAATGTTTAAAATACTTGCAGAGTATGGATGCTTACAATCTTTGTTTCCAATAATAACACGCGGATCATGGTCTAATGTATCGAATGCTTTCGGTGCAATAGAATGACACATCCACTCATAACCTTCGGCATATAAGTCGTATTGCGTTCCAAATGGAATAGTATCGCGTTCTTTCTTTGCACGTTGGTATACCGTAGATCGGTCAACACGGTTAAATGGCCGTCCATCAATATCCGATTCAATAAAGTATTGATACATTTTCGGTCTTAGCTCTTCCATAACATAGCGTAAGCGGCCAAATAATGGGTAAATGCGACGTACGGTATGGCGTGTCTGAACCATATCAATATACCCCATAATGGTGAGTATTAATACAACAGCAAAGGCTACAAACCAATTTGCACTTAAATACAAGGAAAGACCAAGCGTAATAATTAATAAAATACAACTAATGGTTACGAATTGTTTTCGCATAGTGTTACTCTCTTTTAAAATTTAAACTTTTAGTTTATTTTTCTACGAATGCTAAACCAAATACTGCCAATTCATGCGGTTTTTGTAATGTTTAATTCGTTATAAATGTAAGGATAAAATAGTGACTTTAGAACGGCTTGGTTTATTTTTTACTAGTTCTATATTAGTTTAAGAAGATTAGAAGCTTTTTTTGCTCTAAAACTTTGTCATTCAAATGAAAAGAAGAAAATAAAAAAACTCCCTAATATAAAGAGAGTTTCTTTTTGGGCAGTGCCCTTATGTTTTTAAAAGTGAAAGAAGAATTTAGATGTTATCCTACCAATCTACAGACTTGTGGTCTTCCTCTATATCTGCTGTAAGTGCTTTTAAGAAGGTTTCAATACTATGTACATCTTCATCGCTGATTGTTTTGCCTACCTGCAATTCTCCCATTATACGTATTGCTTCATCTAGATTCTCTACAGATCCGTCGTGGAAATAGGGATGGGTTTTTTCGATATTTCGAAGCCCTGGGGTTTTAAACACATATTTTAAAGTTTCATCTTTAGTAAGGTCGTATAATCCTTTATCTATCACTTCGCTTTTCGTGTGCTCCCAATAGTTTCCATGTAGTCCAAACTTCTGCAGCATGATCCCACCAAATGCAGGTCCTGTATGGCAAGTGATGCATGCATTATCGATAAAGGCTTGTAAACCTACTTTTTCTGCAGCTGTCATTGCGTCATTATCTCCATCTACCCAGTCATCATATCGGCTTTTTGGATTCAATTGTCTTTCAAATGCGCCAATAGCATCGGTAATGGTTGTAAATGTAATGGGCTGTACAGAGTCAGGGTATACTTCCTTGAATAAGGCTTGGTATACTTCGATTCCACGTAAACGCTCTTCTAAGAATTCCTCCGATGGAATAGCATGCTCTACAGGATTTAAAATAGGCCCTCCAGCTTGTTCTTCTACATCTTCTGCTCTTCCATCCCAAAACTGCATAGAGTGTAAAGAAGAATAAAAAACGGTGGGTGAGTTTCTGTTACCTACCTCTTTTGTATCTCCTGGTGAAAGTGGTAAGTTATCTACACCATAGTTAGTTAGACTATGACAAGAGTTACAACTTATGGTTTCATTTTTTGATAAACGCTTATCGAAAAACAAACGTTTTCCCAATTCTATTTTCTCACTTGAGATCTCTTCTCTAGGTAAATCACTAAGGGAACCGAAAAACATTTTAGCGCTTTCTCTAAGCTCCGCTTCAAGTTCTTCATCAAAACTGATTACAGACTCTGTTATATTTGTGTAATCTGCGTCTTCTTTCTTAAAATACCAAATGGCCACTACTGCAATCAGCAAGGTGATTAGCAATAATGAAATGCGATTGTTTTTTTTCATAGTTGTTTATGTATAAGGGTTTAATAAAGTGTGTGTTGTTCTATTAAATGTTAATATACGAATATTTGAGTTATAGTAAAATGACAAATATCAATGTTGATATTGTACTGTTCCGTCTATTATTTTATTCGATATTATTCAAATCTGTAGCAAAGTACTTGGTTTTTATTTGTACATTTAGTTGAAATTTAAAACAGATAACATGGAAAAGATTAAGATTGAGGACAATGGTAAAAAAGGTCGCTTTGTGCTATTGGAAGATGGTAAAGAAGCTGGGGAAATGACTTTTGTTTGGGATGGAGAGAACTCGATTATAATTGAGCATACAAACGTAGGGAAAGAATACGGAGGCAAAGGTTATGCCAAACAACTCATGAATAAAGCGGTGGCTTTTGCCAGAGAGAATGAAGTGAAGATTGTTCCTGTTTGCTCATTTGTTAAGGCTATGTTCGAGAAAGATGAGAGTATACGAGATGTTTTAGCGTAAATTTATAGCGAGTTAATCAGGCAGTTTCTTTACATGAAAAAACAGTAACTTTGACATTCGTATTTTTAGGAGTACGTTAAATAGCCAGCAAAGTTTATATTATGGAAATACCTTTTCGAAAATCAAAAAACATCGGCATCTATATGGCAGGTTTTTTACTTGTGTTAGTGGCTTTGTTTTTTATATTTAATCCTCCAAAAACGCTTCATCCAGTATTAGGAAGTCCTATTTTTTTTGGTGCTCTAGCTGGAATACTATTAGTAGCTGCATGGCGATTGTTTCAAACAGCTTGGCATAGAATGGTGAGTAAAAAACCTGGGATGCGTGTTAATGAACAAGGATTAGAAGATTTTTCAAGCAAAATAAACCAAGGGTTTATCTCATGGAGCGAAGTGGATAAGCTCGAAATAAAGGAAGTAGTGAGCAGTAAATTTATTGTGGTTTATCTAAATAATCCTGAACATTATATAAATTCACAAAAAGATGGGTGGCGCAAACGACAACTAATCGATCGCTATAAAAACTATGGTTCGCCATATTGTGTAGCTACCACATCTTTAGAAACCAATACAAAAGCTTTATACGATTTGCTAGAAGAATACAAAACTAGATTCAATGAGAACGCTATAGCTTAATCGGTTTCAGAATCCTGGCTTTCCCAAGCCTCAGTATTTTTAATATTCAATTTTTTAGGATCGAACCTTGGATGCTTTTTAGCTTTTAACTGTTCCTCAAAATCCTTGAGTGATTTTAATGCAGGTTTATGCAAAAGGAGAATAGCAATTATATTGAGCCATGCCATTAATCCTACACCTATATCGCCTATATCCCATGCTAGCCCTGCACTTCTTGTTGCACCAAAAATAACTATGCTAAGAAGAACCGCTCGTAAAGCGAAAAGCACAATAGGATTGATAAGGTTAGGATACATATAATTCAAATTGGTTTCTGCTATATAGTAATATGCCATAATAGTAGTGAAAGCAAAAAATAGCAGAGC
>DATGSX010000137.1:0-9774 GCA_035302145.1 Flavobacteriaceae bacterium
TCCATTACTATGGCATACCACCGATACCACGGGATGGAAACACGAATTGCACGCATTTTCAACACCTATGGTCCTCGAATGCGACTTAATGATGGACGGGTAATTCCAGCTTTTATGGGACAAGCATTGAGAGGAGAGGACTTAACGGTATTTGGCGATGGTTTGCAAACACGGTCATTTTGCTTTATAGAAGACCAAATAGAAGGATTATACCGGCTATTATTAAGTGATTACGTATATCCTGTTAATATAGGTAACCCTGAAGAAATGACCATTCTAGATTTTGCCAAAGAAGTTATTAAACTTACTGGATCAAAAAATAAAATCATCTTTAAAGACCTACCTGAAGATGACCCTATGCAACGCAGACCAGATATAAGTCTTGCTAAAAAAATATTGGGATGGGAACCAAAAGTAAGTAGGGAAGAAGGTATGCGTAAAACTTTCGAATATTTTAAAAGTCTTAGTAAGGAAGAGCTTTATCGTAGCGAACATAAAGACTTTTCGGAACATGAGCATATCCGTCAATAGATAGTTATGTTTAAAAAAAGAAGATATTCTGGTTGGATACGTCCTATTGCTTATACGGTAGATATGAGTATAGTCCTTTTAGGAGCATACTTTATTCTTTTACCATATATAGATCCACTAATTTTCGCTTTATATATCGCTATTGCTTGGCTAAGCTTATCGCTAGCTACTAAGTTTTATGCCGTATATCGATATACACATGCTACCAATCTACTTATATTATTAGCCAAACAAACCATGATGTTTGCCTTGGTCGTTTATGCTTACTTTGGTTATCACTCACATTCGTGGATTCATTCCAATACGATCATGAAGTATACGCTACTGACTATGTTTTTTGTAGCGGTAGCAAAATTCTCCTTGTTTTATTTATTAAAGCGATATCGCTTACATTTAAAAGGGAACGTTAGAAAAGTAATAATCCTGGGAGATAATGCGAAAACAAGTCAATTAGAAAACTTCTTCAATACCCGACAAGAATATGGGTATCACTTACAAAAGATCTTCGACATCAGAGATTTAAATGATGCTAGATTAGAAAAGATATTATTTTATGCTCAGAAATATGGAACCGAAGAAATATATGTATCTATTGCAGAAGCAGATAATGAAACGATAAATAAGCTTATCCAATTTACTGATAATAACTTGATTGCTTTAAAGTTTCTACCTGATAATAAAGATATATTTTCTAGGAAAATGCACATGCAATATTATGGGGTTTTACCCATTATAGCTTTGCGAAGCATCCCGATGGATAAAATGGTTAATCAAGTGATTAAACGAACATTTGATATTGTAGTGTCTATTCTAGTTTTAGTTTTTATTCTATCTTGGTTTACTCCACTAATGGCTATTTTAATCAAATTAGATTCTAAAGGCCCTGTTTTTTTTAAGCAGAAAAGAAACGGTTTAGATTATAAAGAGTTTTATTGTTATAAGTTTCGTTCTATGCACCCAAACCCAGATGCAGACCTATATCAGGTGTCTCGAGGTGATGAACGCATAACAAGGGTAGGTAAATTTTTACGCAAGACTAGTTTAGATGAGTTACCTCAATTTATAAACGTGATTTTCGGTGAAATGTCTATTGTAGGGCCTAGACCTCATATGGTTAGCCATACGCATATGTATGCAGAACGAATAGATAAGTTTATGGTACGTCATTTCGTAAAACCAGGAATTACAGGATTAGCCCAAGTAAGTGGCTATAGAGGAGAGGTGGAAACAGAAAAAGATATAATTAATCGCGTTAGGTATGATATTTTTTACCTAGAGAATTGGTCTCTGTTTTTGGATATAAAAATTATATTCTTAACGGTTTACAATATTATAAAAGGAGATGATAAAGCTTATTAAAGCTTTAAAGGAAAGTAATAAAATTAGAGTAAAATACACATAACCATGAATACGCTTATAATTGGATCAGGCGGAAGAGAACACGCTTTTGCTATTGAATTTGCTAAAAGTAGTAGATGTAAATCGCTGTTTGTAGCTCCAGGTAATGCTGGCACAGCAGAGATTGCTACAAACTTAAGCAACTTAAAGGTAAACGACTTTAAGGCTATAGAACAAGCCGTTTTAGATAATAACATTGGAATGGTAGTAGTGGGACCAGAGGTGCCTCTAGTAGGAGGTATTGTAGATTACTTTAAACAAAATGATAGTTTGAAGCATATCAAAATTATTGGCCCATCTAAAACAGCCGCACAACTAGAAGGAAGCAAAGCATTTGCCAAAGACTTCATGGAGAAGTATAACATTCCAACAGCTGCCTATAAATCCTTTACAAAAGAAACTATTACAGAAGGAGAAGCTTTCTTAGAAACTCTAACGGCACCATACGTATTAAAAGCCGATGGTTTGGCTGCAGGTAAAGGGGTGCTCATTTTAGATTCTTTAGAGGATGCGAAAGAAGAATTTCGCGCTATGCTTATGGAGGAGAAGTTCGGTGAAGCTAGCCAAACAGTGGTTGTAGAAGAGTTCTTAACAGGAATCGAACTTAGTGTTTTTGTATTGACAGATGGTAAAAGCTATAAAATCTTACCAAGTGCAAAGGATTATAAGCGAATTGGTGAGGGGGATACAGGACTTAATACCGGAGGTATGGGAGCAGTTTCCCCAGTGCCTTTTGCTAATGAAGAACTGATTAAAAAAGTAGAAGAGAGGATTATTAAACCTACTGTTAGAGGAATCCAGGAAGAGAATATGGATTATATTGGATTTATATTCCTTGGATTAATGGTAAATGCTTCTGGAGATCCTTATATGATAGAGTATAATGCTAGAATGGGGGATCCAGAAAGTGAAGTAGTATTGCCAAGGATTCAATCGGACTTGTTAGAGTTACTTGAAGCTGCAGCAGATCAAAGGCTAGAAGATGTAAAGGTTAAAATCGACAGCCAATCAGCCGCTACGGTAATGTTAGTGTCTGGTGGCTATCCAGAGGATTTTGAAAAAGGAAAACTTATTTCAGGTATTGATTCGGTAAAAGACAGCATCGTATATCATGCAGGAACAAAGCTAGAAAAAGGGGAGTTGTTAACTAACGGAGGTAGAGTTCTTGCGGTTACATCTCTAGCAGATTCTTTTCAAGAAGCAATAAAAAAATCCTATCAAAGTATTGAGAAAATCTCGTTTGATAGGATGTATTATAGAACGGATATAGGAAAAGACTTGCTTTAAGTCTTAATTTCCAATCCGATTAAGTATTTAAAAGGCGCATGGCTTTCTGTTACTCTAAGAAAGAATGTGCCTTACTACTTTTATCTTCTTCTTGGTTATCGTCAAATATCTTAAGTTGATTTACCCAATATACTAGAAGTACTACAAGAATTGTTAGGAATATCCAAGTAACTATATTAGCTCCCCACCAAGTCTTTAACTCTAAATCATATAGAGCATTAAGAGGTGCAAAAGCAACATTCTCAAAAAAAGAACTAATTCCTTCAAATATGTTACGCCACATAATTTTATGTTTTTTATATGCTAAAACACAAAAATAGCTATTAAGTCTTTGCTGAGCAAACATTCTTATTGGAATGTTCATTCTTTAAACACCTAGTCTCAATAGGATTAGAGGCTTTCTAGGTAACCTTTGACATTCGATATGTATATTATTACGCTAGAAAACGATACCTTTGGTGAAATTAAATAATACTAACTAAAATGTCTCTTATGTTTACAGATAAGGCTAATGCCATTTTTAAAGAAGTGATAGAAAAGTACCATGTATTAGATGACGTGGATCAAGAATTCGAAAATCCATACGATAGTGAGAAAGAGCTTTTAGAGCATTTATTGTATAGAAAGTGTTGGATCGATACCGTACAGTGGCACTACGAAGATATAATTCGTGACCCTAATATTGATCCAGTAGCAGCTTTGGAGCTAAAACGTAAAATTGATGCGTCTAATCAAGATAGAACTGATACGGTAGAGTATATTGATAGCTACTTCTTAGAAAAATATAAGGATGTAAAACCAAAGTCAGATGCCACAATCAATACCGAAAGTCCTGCTTGGGGAGTGGATAGGTTGTCTATTCTTGCATTGAAAATTTACCATATGCACGAAGAGGCCACAAGAAAAGATGCTACGCAAGAACACCGCGACGCTTGTCAGGCAAAATTAGATGTATTGTTAGAGCAAAGAACCGATTTAAGTACAGCTATTCAGCAATTACTTGACGATATTGAGGCTGGAGATAAGTATATGAAAGTGTACAAGCAAATGAAAATGTACAACGATGATGAACTAAATCCAGTTCTGCGAAAAAAATAATCAAAAAGTGTATGGCAAAGCCTAAACACATATTGGTAGTACGTTTATCCGCCATGGGCGATGTGGCGATGACCGTACCTGTTTTAAGAGTACTTCTAGATACGTACCCAGATTTAAGAGTGACGGTAGTATCTAGAGGTTTTTTTAAACCTTTTTTTCAAACCCTACCAGGAATAGATTTTTTAGATGCAGATATCTATGGAAAACACAAAGGTATTCCTGGACTTATCAAGTTAGCACGCGAGGCTAAACACTTAAATATTGATGCGGTAGCCGATTTGCATCAGGTCCTTCGCTCAAGAGTAATGAACGTCTATTTTGGGTTAAAATCGATTCCAGTTGCAAAAATAGATAAAGGAAGAAAGGAAAAAAAAGCTTTAGTAAATGCTAATGGAACTTCGATAAAAGCTTTAAAAACCACACACCAGCGTTATGCCGATGTCTTTGCAGAATTGGGGTATCCGATAGACTTAAGCACGCATCGTTATCCTAACAAACCAATAATGAGGAGCGAGGTGAAGAAGTTACTACAACCAGATAAAAAATATATAGGCATAGCACCATTTGCTGCATTCAAAAGCAAGCAATATCCATTAGAACAATTAGAAGAGGTTATAGAAACTCTTAGTAAATCCGATAAGTACCAATTGATATTGTTTGGTGGTGGGGAGAAAGAAGTTCAGGCTTTAGATAGTTTAGTGAATAAGTATAAAAACACTATTAGTGTTGCTGGAAAATATAACTTTGAAATAGAGTTAAATTTAATTGCACAGTTAAACCTAATGCTGTCTATGGATAGTGGGAATGGACATTTAGCTGCTTTGTTCGATATTCCAGTAGTAACCCTATGGGGCAATACCCATCCATATGCAGGTTTTGTTCCGTTTGGTCAACCCCATACTAATCAGTTAATGGCAGATAGAGCCCAATACCCTCTTATTCCTACTTCCGTTTATGGAAATAAAATGCCGGAAGGTTATGAGAGAGTAATGGAAACCATTCCGGCAAATTCTGTAATTGAAAAGATTATATCTCTTGTTAATTCAACAGAGAGATAAGTATTTAAACATCGTCGTAATCCACTTTTAATGTAGGGGTAATAGGTTGTGCTTGACATGTTAGAACATAACCCTCTTCAACCTCCGAATCGGTAAGAATTTGGTTTTTACGCATTTCAGCTTTTCCTTCAGTGATTAAGGCTAAGCAGGTACTGCAAATTCCACCACGACAAGAATGTGGAGCATCTAAATCTTCATCCAGAGCAGCATCTAAAACCACATTTTCCTGATCCATTACAAATTCCGTTTCTTCACCGTCTAGAGTAACAATTACTTTAGTTGTACCTTCTGTCATTATTGTTTTTGCTTCTTGTGAGGAGGTAAATAGCTCAAATCGAATGTCCGATTCTTCTGCTCCTCCTTCTATTAATATATCTTTTGATTGCTCGATTAAATCTCCAGGACCACATAAAAAATAAGTGTCCACAGCAAACTCCTTGTATTTATTCTTTAAAAAGAAGTTGATAATCGATCGGTCAATGCGTCCAAATCTAGCATTTTCAACCTTTTGTCGGCTGTACACCATTTCCAAATGGAAACGTTCAGGATACTTTTTCTGTAAATCCTGAATTTGAGAAAGGAACATTGTTCCCTCTTTGGTTTGATTTCCATAAATAAGTAAAAACTTAGATTTTGGCTCTGTTTCTAAAGCATTGGTTATAATGGATAGTATAGGTGTAATACCACTCCCAGCTGCTATAGCAACATAGTTTGATTGACGGTCGGGGTTACCTGTGAAAGTAAACCTGCCATGAGGCTCCATAATCTCAAGAGTATCTCCTACTTGAAGCTCATTATTGGCAAAGGTTGAAAAAATGCCTTTTTCTACCTCTTTAACCCCTACACATATTTTATTAAGCTCATTAGGGCTAGAGCAAATAGAGTAATCTCTACGGATTTCCTGCCCATTAAATGAATGTTTTATAGTTAAGTATTGCCCTGATTGAAATTGAAAATCTTTTTCTAATGCCTCAGGAATCTGGAACTCAATTTGAACCGCTTCGGGTGTCAATCGCTTTATGTGTTCCACCTTCAACGTATGAAATCTAGACATGATTTTATTTTGTTTTGGATGCAAAAATACAAAGAATACAGATTTTATACGTATTTTTCCTACTTTAAGTCTTATGCTTATTACAGATCTAAAAAGAAAATGTATTTTTGCAACTTGATGTATACTGGCTTTGGAGTTTGTATTAACTAATTTTTAGCCTAGGATCAATAGATATTTAAACCACTTGTTTTGAAGCGAATACACTTAATATTATTAGGAAGTGCTCTAACTTTATTTTTTATTTCTTGTTCTACAAAAAAGAATAAGTATGTAAACAAAAAGTATCATGCATTAACCGCAGAATACAATGCTATTTTCAATGGAGAGCAAGCGTTAATAGAAGGTAAAGAAAGACTGGTAGAAGATTATGTAGATGATTTCTGGGAAATCCTTCCCGTTGAGCGTATCCATATTCCAAGCATAGAAGAACAGGATATAAGCTATACTAATGATGCAGACCCAACTTTATTTGATCGAGCTGAAGATAAAGCGGTTATTGCCATTCAAAAGCATGGGATGTATATCGATGGTCGCGAGCGAAATCCAAAAATGGCAGAAGCTTATTTATTACTTGGAAAAGCTCGTTATTACGAGAGTCGATTTATTCCTGCTATAGATGCATTTAACTTTATTCTTACTCGATATCCATCAAGTAAAAGCATTAACGAAGCAAATATTTGGCGCGCGAAAACCTATGTGCGTTTAGAAAATGAAGAAGTAGCTATAGAATTGCTTGAACGAACCTTAAGTAATACCGAGCTAGATGACGAAACGATAGCCGATGCCTCTATAATGATCGCACAAGCATATATTCAAATGGACTCTTTGTCTTTAGCCTTACCACATGTACAACGCGCTGCAGAACATGTTCGCAATAAAGAAAAGCTTGGTCGTTACAGATTTATAGAGGGCCAACTTTATAATAGATTGGAAAAGCCAGATAGTGCAACTATAGCTTTCGATAAAGTTATCGACTTACACCGTCGTACACTCAGAGACTATTACATCCACGCACACTTAGCTAAAATCAGAAATACAACTTACACGTCTCAAGAAGAAAAAGAGGAGTTAGAAAAGCACCTGTCCAAACTAGAAAAGGATAGAGAAAATCGCCCTTATCTAGACCATGTGTATCATAACATTGCTTTATATCACCACAAAGAAGACAGCTTAGATCTCGCTAAAGAATATTACAATAAAAGTATTCGTGCTTATTTAAATGACGATAAGCTGCAAACAAAAAACTATTATACACTTGCCGAAATGCATTTTGATGATGCGCTATATAGAGATGCTGGGGCGTATTACGATAGCACCTTAACTTTTATGGAGCCAAACACGCTAATGCGTAGACGAACTCAAAAGAAAAGAGATAATTTGGAGGATGTAATCAAATACGAAAATATAGCTCAGGTAAACGATAGCATTATTGGTTTAACCAAAATGAGCGAAGAAGAACGACTAACATACTTTACACAGTACACCGATAAGCTTCGAGAAGAAGCTATAGCAGATTCCATTGCACAAGCTAAGCGTGAGAGAATGCTTGAAAGAGGGGTGGCTGGTTCTGGAGACCGTCGTAAGCAAGGTGAAGGCTCAAGCTTTTACTTTTATAATCCTTCTCAAGCTGCATTCGGGAAACAAGAATTCGAGCAAGTTTGGGGAAGAATAGCTTTAGAAGATAATTGGCGACTATCTAATAAAAGAGGGTCTGGTGATGATTTCGTAGATCAGGAGGATGTTTTAGTGGCCGAAGGTGGCTCTATTTTAGATGATCCTAGGTTTGACCCTCAAGTTTATATAGACGCTATTCCAACCGATGAAGTTGTGATTGATAGCATTGTGGGGCAAAGAGATTTCGCTTATTATCAGTTAGGATTAATTTATAAAGAAAAGTTTAAAGAAAACTTATTGGCCGCAGATCGATTAGAGCAATTGCTAGAAAACAAACCTGAAGAACGCCTTGTTTTACCCGCTAAATATCATTTATATCGCATATATGAGGAAGAGGGCAATGAGCAAGGAATGCAACGTATGCGAGATAAAATTGTTACAGGATATCCAGATTCTCGTTATGCTGAAATTATAATCAATCCGCAAGCATCCTTTGGAGAAGATGCAAATAGTCCTGAGTATCATTACAATCAAACCTATGCCTTGTATGAATCGGAGCAATACCAAGAGGCGCTAGATGAGGTAGAGAAGTATTTAGATAGATATGTTGGCGACGAGATTATTCCAAAATTTGAGCTCTTAAAAGCCACTATTATTGGGAAAACACAAGGTTACGTGGCCTACGAAGAAGCATTGAACTTTGTGGCTTTAAATTATCCGAACTCTGTGGAAGGTAAGCAAGCAGAAAAAATACATTCACAAGATTTACCAAAGTTAGCTTTCACTAATTTTGCATCGGATAGTGAGGCAAGTCGTTGGAAATTAGTTTATGCTTTTTCTCATGAAGAACTTGAAGAAGCAGAAGCATTAAAAGAATTTTTAGAAGAGAGCATAGAAGAGTTGGACTATCTTAGTCTTAAAGTTTCTATAGACTATTACAATCCTGATATGTCTTTTGTGGTTGTTCATGGCTTACGATCTAGACTTGGAGTACAAGGACTTGTTGAAAAGTTAGAAGAACTTGAAGAAAATTATACTAATCGTTTAGGATTTGAAATTTCCTCGGCCAATTACGCTAAAATTTTAATCCATAAAAACATGGAAGAGTATATAACGCAAAACTTATAATATAAACGATATAACATTATGTTTACTAAAAGGAAGTCAAAGTCACCAGGGAGAGTAGATCCATCCACATCCGAAAACCGAATAAATGAAGGAACAATATTTGTTGGTGATATCGAGTCCAATGGATTTTTTAGGATTGATGGGGTAGTAGAAGGTAATATTAAATCGCCAGCTCGTGTTGTTATTGGAAAAAAAGGTGTGATAAAAGGTTTCTTACAATGTGATAACGCTGATGTAGAAGGAAAAATAGATGGAGAATTAAAGATAACCGAAACTCTCACCTTACGATCTACAGCATCTATCAATGGCAATGTAAATACAACAGAACTCGTAGTTGAGCCTGGAGCAGAGCTTAATGGTAATTGTAATATGCAAGCCAATGTAAAGACCTTGGATCCAAAGAATGACAAATCAAAACAAGAAAAGAAGAAGAAAATCTCTTAGTTCATGGGTAGAGTTCACACAAATAGGTATACAGATGGCAGTGGTAATTACTGCCGGTGTACTGTTAGGAATATGGTTAGATAAAAAGTATCCTAACAACTATCAAGTATTCACTATAGTCCTCTCCTTATTTGGAGTATTTGCAGCGCTTTATATGGTGAT
>DATGSX010000138.1:0-3821 GCA_035302145.1 Flavobacteriaceae bacterium
ATAAACACGTACTGCCATAGATTTAAAAGGTTTTGCCCCATCTAACTCTACTCGTTCCCCATCGACTTCTGCTCGATAAGAATCAATTTTTAAACGTTGCTTTTTTAGAATAGAAATTATATCAATAGCACTACATCCCGCAACACCAGCAAGTAAAGATTCCATCGGACTAATTCCACGAACTGGATCTGCTCCTGAATGATCCATAGGAATGGCAATACCTGCTTTCCCTTTTGCTTCCATATAATAATCCTCGCCAATGCGTTCTAAAGTAACTCTCATGATAATTATGTTTTAACCCCAAAGATATTACTTTTTATAGCTTTATAGTTCATGATTGAGTTTTCAAAGAGTTTTTTACATTCTATTCCTTATTACCCCGTGGTAACCGAAGAATATATTCTCTATTTAAATCATGAAATTTTCTGCTAATGAATTGGGTTAGAAGCTTTAACTCTGTAAAATTGCCTTCTCACTACTTAAATACCATAAACACAATCATATTCTTAAAATATTACAACATATCCCCTTAGGTAGCTTATACTTTTACTAACTTTCACTTATCAATAAACATAAAACGATCGATGTTTGAATTAGCTAGTCTTATAATTTTCGGGGTTTCTGCACAGTTAATCGCCAATCGGCTTAAAATACCTGCTATTCTTCCATTAATCTTAATCGGATTAGCCGTTGGTCCCTTCTCTACTTTAATCACTTCCGATGGGCAAAAATTTGTGGAGCCCATGTGGAGTGGGGAAAATGGCTTATTTCCAGGCGAGAATTTATTCTACTTTGTCTCCTTAGCTGTAAGCGTTATTTTATTTGAGGGTGGCATGACCTTGCGACGTGCGGAGGTTTTAAATGTAGGACCTATTGTTTTGAAGCTAGTTACCATTGCGGTTATCATTTCTTTCTTTGGTGCAGGAACAGCTGCACATTATATTTTTAATCTAGATTGGGATGTAGCTTTTCTTTTAGCATCCCTTGTAGTCATAACAGGCCCGACTGTTATTGGACCAATTTTACGACATTTACCCCTTAAAAAAGACCTGTCTGCTGTTTTGCGATGGGAAGGTATTATTATCGATCCCATTGGAGCCATTCTAGCTATTTTGGTTTTTAATTTTATAAGCTCAGGGAAAGGCCTTTCGTTTACGGATGATGCACTAATTGGATTGGGAAAAATCCTTGGCTTAGGTCTCAGTCTAGGATGTATCTTTGGCTATGGATTGGTGTTTTTTATACGTAAAAATCTAATTCCAAAGTTCTTAATAAACATCTTTACTCTGGCAATGGTTTTAACCGCATTTACTATATCCGATTATTTTGCTAGTGAAAGTGGTTTAGTAGCGGTAGTGGTAATGGGAATGGTGGTTGGAAATATGGATTTACCCAACTACAAGGAAATCTTAAACTTCAAAGAGTCTTTAAGCGTACTCCTGGTTTCTATCCTTTTTATCCTTTTGGCGGCTAATATGAATATTGAAGATTTATTACTGGTCTATAACTGGCAAGCTCTAGCGCTACTACTCATAATTGTTTTCCTTATAAGACCCCTTGGAGTTTTTGTTAGCAGTAGGAACTCCTCTTTAAACTTAAAAGAAAAACTGTTTATAAGTTGGATTGGTCCACGTGGTATTGTAGCGGCTGGAGTTTCTTCTTTATTTGGTTTAAAACTAGTCAATATGGGAGTTGAAGGTGCTGAGTATATCACCCCGCTAGTATTTATGGTGGTATTGGGAACTGTCCTACTAAATGGTATCACAGCTCGGCCCATAGCCAAATTGCTTGGGGTATTTCTCGAAAAACCAGAAGGCATTCTCATAGTCGGCGCTTCTAGAGTGTCGAGGTTAATAGCATCGTATTTAAAAGATAATGGGAGGCATGCTATCTTAATCGATTCAAATAGAAGCAATATTAAAGATGCACAGGAAATGGGGCTTAAGGCTTATGTAGCCGATGTTTACGACGACATCGATGATATAACCTACGATTTCTCTATAGCAAATATGGGCTATGTAATGGCGCTTACTGCAAGTACAGAAATCAATCAAGAAGTGGTAAATAAATTTAAAAAGCCCTTTGGAGAGCAAGGAACTTTTCGTCTAGTTTCTCCAATTGAAAGTAATGACTCTGAAATCAAACCAAGAGAAGGGCTGTTTTCACACACAGATGATTACGCCCGATTGGCTGCTGTAGAAAACAAGTACCCTCAAATCAATGAAACACCTATAAAATCTCAACAGCATTACTTTGGCATGATAGAAATATCCAAAACCAACCCAGACATAATTCCTCTATTTATTAAGAGCAAAGAAGGAGATTTAAAAATAATCCCATCAGAAAGTCAGGACATAGAAATAGAAGGAAAAGGCAGTACACTGGTATTTTTAGGACAATTTCCGGAAGGATCGCAACAGTCGTAACGCGCAGCGCAACACCACATCATATCGTTGCCGCGTCAAACTCACACCCTACCGCTACCGCACCTACCTCTTACCCTACCGCTGCCGCGAGATTGTATCTCGTGGCGTCCCTAAGAATAATTTAAATAAGATAGTAACCTCTAAAAAACTATCCCATCTAAAATACAACCGATTAGACAAGTAAATCCTGAGTTTCGAAAAACAACTAGACCGCAAGAGAGGACCCAAGCAGCAAAAGTAGATTCAAGCCACGAGAGAGGACTCTCGCGGCAACATTTTACTAATTTCCCATCGTTACCGCACCTACCTCTTACCCTATCGCTGCCGCGTCAAACTCATACCCTACCGCTGCCGCGAGATTGCATCTCGTGGCATCCCCAAGAATAATTTAAATAAGCAAGTATTTTCTAAACAACTAACCCCATCTAAAACACAACCGATTAGATAAGTAAATCCTGAGTTTCCAAAACACTAGACCACGAGAAAGGAACCAAGCATCAAAAGTAGATTCAAGCCACGAGAGAGGACTCTCGCGGCAGCATTTTACTAATTTGCCATCGCTACCGCACCTACCTCTTACCCCATCACTACCGCACCTACCTCTTACCCTACCGCTGCCGCGTCAAACTCATACCCTACCGCTGCCGCGAGATTGCATCTCGTGGCGTCCCTAAGAATAATTCAAATAAGATAGTAACCTCTAAACAACTATCCCATCTAAAATACAACCGATTAGATAAGTAAATCCTGAGTTTCGAAAACAACTAAGACCACGAGAAAGGAACCAAGCATCAAAAGTAGATTCAAGCCACGAGAGAGGACTCTCGCGGCAGCATTTTACTAATTTCCCATCGTTACCGCACCCACCTCTTCCCTACCGCTGCTGCGAGATTGTATCTCGTGGTCAAACTTTAATTTTAGCCATAATACCTATAGACTAAAACATCTTTTAATAAGCCTTTCTCTCCTGCATAATCTCTTGCACTGCTATAAGCATAATCCTCAGACATATAAACCAAACCAGCCTCAACTGGATTTTGATGAATATAATTCACTTTCTCCTGAATTACGGTATTGCTCCATAATTCAATAGGTTTATTGTCGTGTTGCCAAAATTGATAGTTTTTCACATTACTTTTATTATCTGCCGCTTTTTTAAATTGTTGAAGAAAAAACTCTTTGCGATATTCTTTTGGGTTATCCTTAATAGCCTTGACAATAGCTTTACTTGTAAATCGTTTTAAATCACCTAAAAGCCTTCCAGGTTCTTGATCGCCTAAACTTCTAAAAATCAAATGCACATGAGTATTCATTATACACCATGCAATAACCTCCATATCTTTTTTCTTTTGACAGAAAGAAATGCTATCTAAAAGAATGTTTTTGTATTCATCA
>DATGSX010000139.1:0-13834 GCA_035302145.1 Flavobacteriaceae bacterium
GTAGCTCCTTTTCGGTGTACGATGTATTCTTCACCAAAATGCTCTTCTATATCGGCAAAGTTGTGAGGTTTATTGATGAAGTGAGAAAATTCTACTTCTGGAACAATTTCAGAGAAGGCATCTTTCACTCGTTCCATCATTAGCTTCCTATTGGCTAAAGCAAAGTCTATACAATAGCTCATTTCATTATAATATAGTTCGTAATACTCGGAGGATTCTGGAATATGGGCTAAATCTACTGGTTGGTTGCTCCCCGTCTCTTCATGGATTTTTTTAGCAATATTGTGGTAATGTTTGGCCACCGTATAACCGATATTTCGCGATCCTGAATGCACCATTATCCAAATATAGCCATCGGATCCTTTTTGTATTTCTATAAAATGGTTTCCTCCCCCCAAAGTCCCTATCTGGCGAAGACCACTTTTGTACTCTTGTTCTACTATTGGAAGATTACCTTTTATCTCTGGCATCCAAGATTCATCCTGTGCTGTTTTATGATGATTACGACCTACAGGCACTGTCTTTCGAATGATTCCCATGATTTCCTTTAAATCGGAGGTGTCTATTTCCTTCAAATTAGTCCTTAAAGAACACATGCCACATCCAATATCTACTCCTACCGCATTGGGCACAATGGCACCTTTAGTAGCTAAAATGGCACCGATTGGCATACCATACCCTAAATGTGTATCGGGCATAATGGCTATATGCTCATGTGCGAAGGGAAGATTGGCAAGGTCTTGCGCCTGTTGCAGCGTACCTTCTTCCACCTCATCCTCTGGTAACCACAGCTTAATCGGTAATCTTTCTGTTTCTATTATGGCACTACCCTTAAAACGAGGTAAGTTAATTTTATCCTGTACATCTTGATTCTTCATTGAAAACCTTCTTTTATAAGTGATATATATAATGTAAGGATTTATTTCGGATTTATCAACCTGTCTTATGTGTTGGAAATTAGTACTTAACCTGTTTATTATGCTATAAAAAATTAATTTATTTCTTGAATATTCTAATTCATACAGCTCTTTTTTATATGGTATGTGAGGATTGCTATTGTGATAAACCTCGAATTACTTAGTAGAAACTTTAGAGTATAATCTAAACGTCGCTTTTGAACGATTGGTTGGTAAAATGAATTTTTACTATATGATTTAAAGACAAAACTTTACAGATAAAATCTTGTTAATAATAATTTTATTTACCATCAGCAGATTACATTTGTTGTAATAAAATATAGGATATGAAGGGGAAATTGGGGTTTCGTAAATATATATTTCTTTGTGTTGTGACTTTTGTAAGTTTTGTCGGCTCCGCACAAACCGAAGAGGAGGCAAAGCTCCCGGAAAAAGTGCATCACATTGAACCTTTATATATTGATCTGGTTCGAGATCTTGGTGCTAGGAGAGGTGAGAAAGAGCTTAACATTGGGGGTGAGTTTGTAAATACTAGCTCTTACAGTATTTACAAGATGTTGGCTGAGTATGAATTTGCACCCATAGATCGACTAGGACTTGAAATAGAAACGGACTTCTCTTTTTATGATAGCTATTCAAGTGGTGAAAGTGTTCCAGGAAATAAAATGGATGGCTTACGACTTTCTGCACAATACTCCTTCTATGTGTCACCAAAACATAAAACAACCTTGGCGATTGGCTATGCTCAAATCTTTGAGTTAATTGATTTTAATAAATACAGCAACAGTACGCTTGTTCAAGAATTGGTGTACAGTCCATTTTTTATTGCTGCTAAGCGATGGGGTGATAATTTTCACACGTTAGTTCTATTTGGACCAGAATTTAAGCACAAGCTGAAAACAGATTATACCGATGTTGATTGGCAGTTTAATACTTCATTTCATTATGAGCTCCCAAACAGTTCGCATTTCTTAGGTGTAGAATTCAATAAAGCTTTAGTAGATAGTAAGTTTGAAATGACTATGCGTCCACAAGCAAAACTACAAATTAACGAGGCGTGGGCCTTAGGTATTGTTACAGGTTTCCCTTTGACCAAGAGTGAAGAAAAATTTAGCAGTTTTTTTAGAGTGATTTATGAGCTTTAATCTAATTAGAATATAAAGCAAACCCAATTGTCACTAAGGTTATGTGCTAGTCTTTTGACTTGAGTAAAACTTATAATCAGGGCAAACGGTTTGTTGATGCTTTAGAGAATACATAAACCAATTCTGTTGCAATTTGTAAGTTCCGTTCCATATATTTCATTTTTTGTTCAGGAGTGTTATCATAGGCTTTTGGATCTTCGTATACTATTGGTATTCTAATTTCCGCCCCATAAACAGTAGGACAAGCTTCCTTAGCAGAATTGCAAGTTAAAATAGCTGCAAAACTTGAGATCGGGTTAAAATCATCGTCTAACTTTTTCGAGAAACCTAAGATAGGATGCTCATTTTCCGAATATTTTATACTATAGATTGGATTATTTCCTTTGGAAAGCTTTTGAATTTTAAACCCAGAACTTTTCAAAGATTCTATTACCATAGGATACACTGCTGTACTTTCTGTTCCACCCGAATAACAGGTTACATTTTTTATATTATAGTAATACGCTAAAGTTTGTGCCCAGACTTGTGAAAAATGACTTCTTCGTGAGTTGTGGGTGCAAATAAAATTTAAACGTATAGGTTGGCGCTTTTCTACCTTTGATTGTATATAAGAAGCTAATGGCTGTAACGCAGCTTTACGATTTTCTGTAATATCCTCAGGTTTCACATGGTGAATTAAGGTTTCTATTCCTTCAAATAAATGGTTTTTTATTGCTTTCATTGACTTAAAGAATTAGTGATAAGCCTTAGTTTTAATTTGTAGGTTTAATAACTAATAATGCTTTATTTGTAGGTCGTACCAAAAGTTCATTTGCTACACTCCCTATAAATAGATTCTTGATTTTAGATTCGCTCTTTATTCCTAGTATTATAACTTCTGCTTCTTGTTGCATGGCATACCCATAAAGAGTAGACGCTACCCCTTTATCTCCTGCAGGAATAACTTTAAGCGGTTCATTATCAGGAAACTCTTTAGCCCATTTTGCTTTTTTAGTTTTTACATCTTCTTCGGTAACCCTTTCGATTTCTTTTTTACTCATTAACGGATAGTAAAATAGCTTAGAGACATTGACTGGGAACTTTTTGATTTCTTCCCCTTCTTTATTGGTTTTAAACTTATTTCCCCAATCGATGATAGCCTGAGTATATCTCGAAAACGTTATCGCTTGAACTATAGATTTTATCGGAGTAGTATAGGTTTCAGGAACAAGTAGGATAGGGGATGGAAATAATCTAACCAATTTTGAAGTTAGGGCACCATTTCCTCTTAAGTTCTGTTTGTTTCCAAATATAAGTAAATCAAAATGCTGCATTACCGCTAGCCTGTTGAAACTAGTTTCGGAAAACCGTTCGGAGGTTACTTGGATTTCAAAGGAGTGTGTGAGGTCACTCTCATTGATATCTCTTGTAATCTTTCTGATTATCTTTTCCTTAATTACCGTCAACCTATCCTCGGATACCATTCCTGCTGGTAGCTCCGTTATCTTTATATTATGTAAAAAGGTGATTTTATTAATATCTAATATCTGATCTAAAGTATGGATATAGGAATATAAATAATTATCCATTTGTGATAAATCTATTCCCACTAGTATATTTAAAGGTTCTTTTGTTGCACGCATAATTATTCGATGTTTTGTTCTTCTTCCACAATTCTATTGATGGTTTCTCTATAACTATCTTCTTGTCTTGCTTTTAGCGCTTTCTGATTTTTATCGTATTCTTCTTTCAATCCTTTATGCAAGCTGTAGCTAAGCACTAGCAAAACTACAGCAAAGGGTAGGCCAATAGCAATTACACCGGTTTGAAGAGCCTCAAGGCCTCCGGTTAAGAGTAAAATAATAGCTACTGCACCTTGCATAAACGACCAAAGTACGCGCTGCCAAACAGGGGTGCTTTCGCCTTCGGTGCCTGCGGTAATAGTATTTATTACCAATGAGCCAGAATCTGATGAGGTGATGAAAAAGGAGAATACTAAGATAATGGCTAAAACGGACGTATATTTTACTAAAGGGAAGTTTTCTAAAAACACAAAAAGGGAAGAGGTTAGGTCTTCTTGTACAGCATGTAGCATGGTAGTATCGCCTGCAATAATCATTTCCAATGCACTACCGCCAAAAGCATTCATCCAAAAAATTACAATAAGCGAAGGAACTAATACAACGCCCAACACAAACTCTTTAACGGTACGACCTCTAGAAATTTGGGCAATAAAAGTTCCCACAAATGGTGACCAAGCAATCCACCAACCCCAATAGAAAATAGTCCAACTGTTTTGCCAATTAGACCCCATGTAAATTTCGTTCCACGTACTAATCGTTGATAGGTTAGCGATATAAGCTCCTGTATTTTCTACAAATCCTTTCATTATAGCAACGGTTGGTCCCAATACAAAGATAAAAGCCAGTAAAAGTAATGCCATATACATATTGGCTGAGCTCAGTCTTTTCACTCCTTTATTTACTCCTAAGAAAACCGATACCGTTGCAACGGATATTACGGCTATGATAATTATGGTTTGCGATGTTGGTGTGACTTCCCAATTATATAAAAATTCAAGTCCAGTAGAAACCTGCATTACTCCCAATCCTAAAGTGGTGGCTAAACCAAATACAGTGGCTAAGGCCGATAAAATATCGATAAAGTCTCCCCAACCACCATTTATTTTATCACCGATAAAGGGGTAAAATGCCGATCTAAAAGTCATAGGTAGGTTTTTGTTATAAGCGAAGAATGCTAAGGCTAAACCTACTAAGGCATAAATAGCCCATACATGTAATCCGTAGTGAAGACTGGTAAACTCCATTGCTTGTTTTGCAGCTTCTAGTTCATTAGCAACAGGTAGAGGTGGGCTTCCAAAGTGGGTTACCGGCTCTGCAACACTATAAAACATAATCCCAATTCCCATTCCAGCGCTAAATAGCATAGCAAACCAGGAAGCTTTACTATAAACAGGCCTTGCGTCGGCACCACCTAATCGAATTTTTCCATATTTCGAGAAGGCAATATAAATCGAAAAAATAAGAATAATGTTCACACTGAGCGTAAAGAACCATCCAAAACTGCTAGACGACCAAATTCTAAAATTATTTAGTCTCTCGTTCATAGCATCGGGGAAGGCCACTCCAACCACAATTAATAAAAGAATTAAGACTAAGGATATAAAGAAAACTACTTTGTTAGCAACAAAGTTTTTATTCCTGACATATTTTGACATAGAAAAGGGTGGTTGTATGGTTAAATATCTGTGTTTTTAACAGAATGGTTTGGTATATAGTCAACTGTAGACTAAGTTATTATATTTTTTTTGAAAAACTGACGCCAAAATACTTATTCTTATCCTCTCAAGAAACCTCTATGCCGTTTTTCTTAAAAATTCTCTATTCCTATTACTTCACTTTTTAATTGATACTATAGAACTTGTATGCTTTTCGTGAAAACGTATTTAGTTTTTAAATCGCATGTACTTTTAACAGACTAGATACTATATAGGTTACTTCAATAAAATTATTTTTATACCCATATCCAGAAATACAATACTTATAGTTCTCTAATAGTTTAGTTTTTAAGTTGATTTGTATTAACTAAATTTGTTGTATAATCACTAGTAAAGTTCTAGTAAATTATTTAAAGTTTAGTTATCTGTTAGGAGAAAGTCAGTAAGCGATTTAACAACATTATAAGAACACTTCTGAGCATTGGTTTTGTGTACTTATCGGTAAGGATGCTGTGTAACAGATAATCCTGTGGTTGAAACTTAAATAATACACCCATATTTATTCTAAAAGCTAACTATAAACATCAAAGTCATGAAAAAAACACTTTCTATTCTTATTTGCACCTTTATTATCCAGTCTATGTTTGGTCAGACTCTGGTAGGAGCATGGGAGAATTATACTATTTCTGAAGAGGGAGAACAATTAAAAAATGTTGCTGTTTATGCAGATGGCTATCAAGTTTTAACTACTTACAACGCTACTTCAGGCGACTTTATTCGTAGCATTGGTGGTTCGTGGAATCTCGTTGGTGATATATTGGTGCAAGAGTTAGAGTTTCATAGCGAATCTCCAGAACTTGTTGGAACGCAAACACGCATCGAGGTTTCGGTAAAAGAAGATTCTTTAGTGATTGTTGATTCCAACATAAAGTATAGTAGAATAGATGACGGAAAGCCTGGAGCACTACATGGAGCATGGTTAATGTCAGGTAGAGTAGTAGATGGTAATACCCAGATGCGGGATACGAGTGGTCCTAGAAAAACTATGAAAATCTTATCTGGCACTCGTTTCCAATGGATAGCTTATAATACCGAAACAAAACAATTTATGGCCACCGGAGGAGGAACCTACACCACCATAAATGGTGACTATACAGAGAACATCGAGTTTTTTTCTAGAGACAGTTCTAGAGTAGGCCAAAGTTTAAATTTTAACTTTGAATTGGTCGATGGGAATTGGCATCACTCTGGTTTGTCAAGTAAGGGAGATCCTATCTTTGAAATATGGAGTAGAAGGTAGTGTTTACTTATCTGCTACTAGTAACTTAGATTGTTCTTAGCATTCGTTATTTAGATGCTTTATGAAATTTACACGATAATTTAGTTGTAAAATGTTGTTAAATGTATTGTTTCGTTTGGTTTTACACTAGGTTGTTATGTTAATGTTGTGTAATTTGTAAGGTGAACTGCATTGAAGGTAATGAGTGAAGTATTTTAGGTGTTTTTTTAAGACTTTATTAATCCTCATATTCTTTCTTGCCATAAAGTATTTCTTTCCCTATTTAGTAGCTTTTAAAATATAACGAAGCTTTGCACGTCTATTTTTTAATAGACTAAGCTTCTTTAAGGATACGTCCAGGATATAACCATTGATATAATAGATGTCATTCTGCGATTTTTCTATTATAACTTAATTAAACAATCTATGCATAAGGTTCATGTCATAAAACAACCCAAAAAAAGGAAGTATCTAAATGAAATAGTCTTTTTAAGAAGTATTGCTTGTCTTTGCATAGCAGTTGTTCATTCCTTGCATATCGCACATACCGATACGACTTTCACCAATAGTCATTACGATACTCTAGTTGACTCAATTTATGTATTATTCACCTTTGGTACGCCTACTTTTATTTTCATTTCTATGCTGTTAATCTCCTATTCCTATCCTAATGGCTTGCCAAAAGGATTTTTATGGAGAAGGTTTCAACTTATTCTACTACCATTTATTTTCATGGCTATTTTTTACAGCGCAGATATGAACATATTTAACCAGCTTTTGGCAGGTAATATGACAGAAGTATTTTCATCGGCTACTTGGTCTACTATTTTATCTAATGTGATTGGTAATCTTATGGGAGGCTATCATGGCTACTTTATTCTCATCATTTTCCAGTTTTATATATTGGCCTATTTTTTATATAAATTCCTTTCAAAAAGTAATCCATTAGTCATTATATCAACCTCCTTAGTTATTAACGTCATATACCTAGCAATATTTAATTTTACCGAACCACCTACCGACAGCGAAGCAATATTATATTTTTGGCAAACAGGACATTGGATACCATTTGTGGGCTGGATATTTTATTTCTCCTTAGCCTTTTATTGTGGGTTATACTACAAACAATTTTTAAAGGTTCTTAAAAACAACAGCAGCCTAGTGGTGTTCAGTGCTATGTTCTTTGGTGGTGCTACTGTCTTATTAACAATATATGAGGTACTTCCATTATCTTCAAAAACTGTAACCATGCTGTTTTTCACTACGGCTATGATTGGTGTGTTGTATTTAATCTCTCTTAAAATAAAACGAATACCAAAGATTTTGGTACTTATTAATAATTACTCATTTTCTATCTACTTGTTAAATACTTTTTATATTAATATTACCTACACAGTATTAATTCTTTTAAAAGTGGATTATGGAATATTTAATGTTTTCATCTACTTTGTAGTAAGCACAACGGCCTCCATTCTAACTGCACATTTAATCAATAAGATTCCTTTTGGTAAATACCTTGTAGGGAGAGTAAATGTGGTGAAATCTATAGAAAAACCTGTTCCTGTAGAAGTAAACTAAGAAGATTTCAGCAAAAGTTTTTGCTGTTTAAATCGTCTAGCAAATGCATCTAGCTCTTCATTAAATCATGTTTTTACTTTCTAAAACATGATTTATTTTTGTTAAAACCCTTCATCTTTTTATATATTTAAAGAATACCTTTAAATCTCAATGCTTGTTCACTTTATGCTAGTACATTCTTTCTCCACATATAGACTTTTAGTTTTATTTGGATGTTTTTTCATCCTATTTCCTTTTGTTGGGATTTCTCAAGAAAAAGAAAGTCTCTATAAACCCTTGATTTCTGCTGAAAAGATGGAGTTTTTAGATAATATCTACATGTCCATGAATATGCGTATGGGTTTTCGAAGTTACATTTTTAGAGGAGGCGATCACGATTACCAAGGAAATCAGTTTGTAAACGAGTATACGGCCTTGAATATACGTGCTAAAGTTCATGAGAAGGTGCGAATAAATTTTAGAAACAGGTTCAATAAAACTGCCAATGTGCAAAGTTTAGATCAATTGGGAAACAATATTGAATTAGCCTATATGGAGGTAGATTTTACCCCTAGATTACAAGTGAAATTCGGTAGACAATATGCTTTTTTTGGTGGCTATGAATATTCTTTTAGTGGAATGGATGTGATGGAGTATAATGATATTCAGAACAATGCTTTGGTGTATGTAACAGGCGTTGGATTGGAATATGAAGTTTCGTCTACTCAAAGCTTTGGTTTTCAAGTGCTTAATTCTAGAACCATGCACTATCAGGATAAATATGGAGATGATGTGGCAGATAATATTCAAGAGCCTGATTGGCCGGTAGAAGTAGTAGGGCGGTGGGTAGGTCAGTTTTTTGACGGAAAGCTTGAAACTCGGTATAGCTATAGTTATTCTCGGGAGGTAAAAGACAAAGGCACCCAATATATTACTTTAGGACATCGATATAAAAATAATAAGCTTAGCATCATGCACGACTTTGCTTACAGTTATGAGCAGGTGGACACCAAGGGTGTGGCTACCGAAATTATCGGCGATGGTAATATTGCGCAAAAAGTAATGTATATAGAAAACTGGATTCGAACAGAATATGAATTTAATCCTCGATTTACAGGACTTTTAACGCTTATGACCAACAATACATTCGGGAAGTACTTCAATAATACATCGGGCGATAAAAAGCAACTTAGAAGGAGTTATGGCGTTATTCCTACCGTTTATTACCGACCATTCGAGGATATTAACTTAAGGTTTTTTCTTACTTACATTCTTAGATATTACGACTACACTAATTTCTCTAAACAAGAATTTGGTGCAACCAGCTATAATCGAAATGAAATTCGACTCGGAATTATTGCGCCTCTTAGATTTTTATAGTCAATAATAAGGTAAGATTGTATTGTGATTATTAATTGAACTTAGTTAATCAATTAGCAGTCCTGAATAAAAGAATTGATTAAGGGGGCCTAAATAATGAGTTTTAGCAGAGTTAAGTTGACCAAATTAATTGCCTTCATTTATCCTCTTATATAAAAGGTTTTAATAAAAACAATATCTTTGGCTTGTTTCAAAACCAACTTACCTATTATGCGATTAAAAATAAAAGCTAAGCTTCATCAAATCTTAGACGAAAAAATGCGCCATTTCGAAAATATGATTGATGATGTTCGTGCATCCAATAATGAGACCAAAAGCAGTATGGGAGATAAATATGAAACTTCTCGAGAAATGCTGCAGCAAGAAATAATGCGATTGCAACAACAGTTGGCTAATGTTCAACAACAAAAAGCAGTGCTGGACCAAATGAGGGATACACCTAGAAAAAACATTGGATTTGGAAGTGTAGTCAAAACATCAGTTGGAAATTTTGTGGTGGCTATTAGCATCGGACGGTTTAAAGTTTCGAAAGAGGAATATATTGGCATATCCGAACAAACGCCCTTGGCAAAACAATTAGTAGGAAAGAATAAAGAGGATAAGTTTATTTTTCAACAAAAAGAAGCGAAAATACTTCAAGTAGAATAATTTAATAGTCAACAATTGATAATTAAAAAATGAGTAATCCCAACTTTAAGAACTATTTGACCTCCAACCTAAATTTAGAGGATAAGGATATTGCTGCGGTGTTGGAGCACTGCCAAATAAAGGAAGTTAAGAAAGACCAGTTTTTGCTAAGGCAAAACGAACGTTGTAAGAATACTTTTTTCGTAGAAAACGGACTTTTACGACAGTATGCTGTAGACAGTAAGGGTAAGGAACATACCATTTCCTTTGCGCCAGAGAATTGGTTGGTAAGCGATAGAGAAAGTTTGTATTTCGATAAACCCTCTGCATATTCCATTCAGGCCTTAGAAGATTCTAAGGTTGTTATCATGGATGAGGAATTTATGGAATTGCTCTCAGAGAAAATCCCATCGTTTGTAGAGTTTAATAATAAACTATTGCACCATCACATTCGTCATCTACAGGAAAGAATAAAGCAACTATTAAGTGCTACAGCCGAGGAGCGATATGTTGACTTTATAGAAATGTACCCTGATATTCTTCAAAGAGTTTCACAAACAATGATTGCATCGTACTTAGGGATTACTCCCGAGAGCTTAAGTCGAGTGCGCAAAGAACTGGCAAAAAAATATTATAAAAAGTAATCCCTGTTCTAACCTAACTAAACCGTTTACTATTTAGTGAAAGAAATACAAAAAATACGTTCTTAACATACATCAATGTGTAGGGCTATATTGTGACGTACTTTTGTATCAAATTAAATTGTTAATCACTAAATATTATAACAAAATGGAAAATACAGTAAACACAAATTGGAAAATAGATTCCATGCATTCAGAAATCCAATTTAAAGTTAAGCACATGATGATTTCTACCGTAACAGGTAGTTTTGCAGAGTTTGATGCTGCTATTCACTCTAAGGAGGAAAACTTTAAAGATGCAGACTTTTCTTTTGAAGCAAAAGTAGACTCTATCAATACAAAGAACGAAGATAGAGATGCACATTTAAAGTCGGACGATTTCTTTAATGCAGAAGAGTTCCCAGTACTTTCATTTAAATCCAAATCATTCGATGGTGAGAAAATGGTAGGTGACTTAACTATTAAGGATGTTACCAAAGAAGTGGTGCTTGATGTTGACTTCAATGGAATTGCAGTAGATCCATACGGACAAACCAAAGCTGGATTTGAAGCAGAAGGTACTATTAGCCGTAAAGATTTTAACTTAAGCTGGAACGCAGTTACTGAAGCAGGTAGCATTGTAGTGAGCGATAAAGTTAAAATGATAGCTAACCTTCAATTTGCTAAGCAGTAAACATTAAACTAAGTTTTATTATATAAAGGTTGGTGGGTAGAGGTGGTTAGTCTGAATTACAGAAGCACAGCTAATTACCAACCTTTACTTTTTATAACTAGAATAATTACACCCAGAGATATTTAAGTGAATTCATATACAGATTCTTAGTATTGCAATTTCTGGGGAAATTTCGACATTTAGATAGCAAATCTTATTTGTCTTAATAGGAAATACACTTAATTTAGAAACTTAAAAAACATAGTAAATGAAACTCAAACTTAAAGTTATTATAGGAAGTACAAGGCCTGGACGAAAAGGTCCTGCTGTTGCAGATTGGTTTATGACTAAAGTGGCAGAGCATACAGAATTCGATGTGGAGCTGATTGATTTAAAGGAGATTAATCTTCCTTTTATGGATGAGGCTGCACACCCAAGAGCACAAAAGTATGCTAACGATCACACTAAAAAATGGCAACAGACTATAGATAGTGCAGATGCATATGTTATAGTAACTCCAGAGTACAACTATAGCTATCCGGCAACTTTGAAAAATGCATTAGACTATCTTGCTCTTGAATGGTGTGAAAAACCAATGGGTTTTGTTAGTTACGGTGGACTTTCTGGAGGAACAAGAGCGGTTCAAGAATTAAAAGGGCCAGTAACCACATTGGGGATGATGCCATTACCTGAAGCGGTAAATATTCCGTTTTTTGCTAAACATATCAATGACAATGGAGAGTTTGAGTCTTATGATTCTGCAGAGCGATCGGCCGAGGTAATGCTCAAAAAACTTAAGAGGTGGGCAAAAGCTTTAAAGCGAATGCGTGAGGAAGAACTTGCCTAAAGAATATATAGTGTAGGAGTTAGAAGTATTCTAACACTTAATTCATTTATAGTTTTATCTAGTAGTTTTTGCATATTAGAGCGGAATCCTTAGTTAATTAGTATTCCGGTGTATGCTATAATTACTATATTTAATACTTAATAAAAAAGTATAATCATGATAAGAATAGAAAGAGAAGATAATGGTAAAAAAGGACGATTTGTTATTTACGAGAACGATGTAGAGGCAGGTGAAATGACGTTTACTTGGGCTGGAGAAGATAAATTTATAATAGATCATACTGGAGTAAAAGAAGAGTTTGGAGGTAAAGGTCTTGCAAAGAAACTAGTTATGGCAGGAGTGGAATACGCTCGCGAAAACAACAAAAAAATTATTCCTCTTTGTCCGTACGCTAAAGCTAGGTTTGATAGAGATGAAAGCTTGAAAGACGTGCTAGCATAAGTAATGCTTGAGAAACCACTAGATTTAAAAATTCAAAAACTTTACACATGTCCAACGTTGATTTAATTATAGAAGAGCGCGCTGCCGATATAGGAAACTTTATGGTAGGTCGATTATTACCTTTTAGACAAAAAAGAATGGTGGGGCCATTTTCCTTTATCGATCACATGGGGCCAGCAGAAATGGGAAAAGATGAAAATCTAGATGTAGGTCCACACCCACATATTGGTTTGTCTACTCTCACCTATTTATTTGAGGGTTCTATGATGCATAGAGATAGTTTGGGTTCGAATATTGAAATTAAACCAGGTGCTGTGAATTGGATGAGCGCCGGAAAAGGGGTGGTGCATTCTGAGAGAACTCCCGACTATTTGCGGAACACAGAAAAAACACTACACGGTCTACAAATATGGGTAGCCTTGCCAAAACACCTAGAGCAAATGGAGCCAACCTTTACTCATATAGAAGCACAGGATATTCCGAAATGGGAAGACCAAGGAGCTGAGTTTAAATTGATAGCCGGAACTGCTTTCAATAAAACTTCGCCAGTACCAGTGCACAGTCCATTATATTTTATTGAAATAAAAAGCAAGAAAAAGCAGCAAATTGATATTGGTAAGGATCTTTACGGAGAAAGTGCACTATATATTTTAGAAGGAAGTATAAACGAAGGCGAACATAATTACGGTCCAAAACAAATACTAGTAGCGAAAGACGCTACCCTTTGTTCTTTTGAAATGGAAGCAAATACTACTATTTATATTTTTGGTGGTGAGCCTTTTGACGAAGAGCGTTTTATATACTGGAACTTTGTAAACTCAGATAAAGAGGTAATCGAAAAAGCTAAAAAAGCCTGGGAAGAGCAAAATATAGAAGTGTTCCCTAAAATTCCTGGTGATGATAAAGAGTATGTTCCTTTACCTAAACCAAGAAGAAGATAAGATTTGTAATTATAATCGATTAATTATCAGTTTCAAATAGTCAATAAATAAACAGTAGATTTCATTTGGGTCAATTAACCTAATAAATCGGTTCATATTCTAGATTGTTCTGATTCAATTGACCGTTTATTCATGAAATTAACAAGTCTAGTTGTTTGTGGTAATGGAAAATAGGCCAGATGGCCTTGAA
>DATGSX010000140.1:0-15688 GCA_035302145.1 Flavobacteriaceae bacterium
TCTGAAGTAGATTTCACAGCAGACGTACAAGATTTTCACACCAAATTAAGTCCACAACAAAAACAAACTGTAAAACGAAGTTTGTTGGCTATTGCACAAGTTGAAGTTTCTGTAAAAACTTTTTGGGGCGATTTACACCAACGATTTCCTAAACCAGAATTCAATGGTTTAGGCAGTACATTTGCAGAAAATGAATTTCGTCATTCCGAAGCCTATGCAAGATTGTTAGAAGTATTAGGTTATTCTAATGCATTTGAAAAACTAATGGAAGTAGATGTAATTCGTGAACGTACAGCGTATCTTTCCGAAGCACTAGCACATACTAAATCTGAACAAAAAGAAAAGTATGTATTTTCCTTAATACTATTCTCTATGCTGATAGAAAACGTATCTCTATTCAGTCAATTTGCAGTAATCCTATCTTTTACAAGATTTCAAGGTGTCTTAAAGAATGTTAGCAACATTATAGCTTGGACTTCTTTAGACGAACAAATTCATGCCAATGCAGGCATCTACATCATCAATAAAATAAAAGAAGAGCATCCAGAGTATTTTACAGAAAGTATGCTTTTAAAAATTCGTTCCATTCTTATAACTGCAATGGAAAAAGAAGAGCGAATTTTAGACTGGATATTCGAAGAAGGAGAACTAGAAGCTCTCTCCAAAGATAACTTACTAGCTTTTATGCGATTCCGTATTGATGACAGCTTAAAAGCTTTAGGATTAGAGCCTATGTACCATATAAGTGATGCGGCCTATGCTCCTATGCAATGGTTTGATGAAGAAATTTTAGCAAACAGTCTTGATGACTTCTTTGCTAAACGCCCAGTAGAGTACACTAAGCACGATAAAAGCATCACTGCTGACGATTTATTTTAATACTTAATAACATAACGACATGACAAAGTACTGGTGGTTAAATGAAGAAAGTAAGCAGATACTCTCCAGAGGCTATTTACTTGAGAATGAAACTGTACAAGATGCGATAAAAAGAATTACTCAAGCTGCATCAAAACGTTTAAATAGACCTGATTTAGCAAAAGAATTTGAGAAACTCATAGCGAATGGATGGATGAGCTTGAGCTCCCCTATTTGGGCAAACATGGGAACCGAACGAGGTTTACCCATCTCTTGTTTCAACGTACATATTCCAGATACCATAGAAGGAATAACCGATAAGCTAGGTGAAGTAATCACACAAACAAAAATTGGTGGTGGTACTTCAGGATATTTCGGTGCTATTAGACCTCGCGGAAGTTTGGTAACAAATAACGGAAAAAGCTCTGGCCCAGTAAGTTTTATGAAATTATTTGATACTGCAATGGACACCATTTCTCAAGGAGGTATACGTCGAGGTGCTTTTGCAGCTTATCTAGACATTGAACATCCTGACTGTGAAGAGTTCCTTGATATTAAAAACATTGGAAATCCTATTCAGAACTTATTTTTCGGAGTATGTATTTCCGACCAATGGATGGAAGAAATGATTGCAGGAGATGCTGAGAAGCGAAGGCTATGGGCAAAAGTATTACAAAGCCGTCAACAAAAAGGCCTTCCATATCTTCTATTCAGCGATACAGTAAACCGACAGAAACCACAGGTTTACAAAGACAAAAACTATATTATTAACTCTAGCAATCTCTGTGCAGAAATCAGCCTCCCCTCTACCGAGGAGGAATCTTTTATTTGTTGTTTATCCTCGATGAACTTAGAGCTTTATGATAATTGGAAGGATACTAATGCTATACAACTAGCAACTACTTTTCTAGATGCAGTATTAACAGAGTTCATTGAAAAGACCAAAGACAATAAATATTTACAAGCTGCACACAAGTTTGCAGTAAAACATCGTGCTATAGGGCTAGGTGTAATGGGATGGCATTCATTTTTGCAGAGTAAAAGAATTGCTTTTGAAAGTTTTGAAGCCAAACAGTGGAATGCTAAGATCTTTGCTCATATTCAACATGAAACTCGAGAAGCTAGTAAAAAACTAGCAAAAGAATATGGTGAACCAGAGGTGATGAAAGGTTACGGATTGCGTAATGCCACCTTAATGGCCATTGCACCAACCACCTCATCTTCGGCAATTTTAGGTCAAACCTCTCCAGGAATTGAACCTTATAGCAGCAACTATTATAAAGCTGGACTTGCAAAAGGAAATTTTATTAGGAAGAACAGGTATCTTCAAGCCTTGTTAGATGAAAAAGGACACAATACTACTGCTACATGGCGAAGTATTATGCTGCATCAAGGAAGCGTTCAGCACTTAGAGATTTTATCTGATGAAGAAAAACAAGTATTTAAAACCTTTAAGGAAATCAGTCCGTTAGAGATTGTTCAACAAGCGTCTATTAGACAAAAGTATATTGATCAATCACAAAGTTTAAATCTAAACATTCCAGCTGATTTACCAATTAGAGAAGTGAATCAATTGTTTATAGAAGCATGGAAACTCGGAATCAAGACTCTTTATTACCAACGCAGTCAAAGCGTATCTAAGGAGCTTATCGCAAACATGGCTCAATGTAATAGCTGTGAAGCATAGATTCACTTTTAAGTGAATAAAAAAGCCTCTTAGTTTATTTGCTAAGAGGCTTTTCTTTTTATAATTAAATAGTTTAAGCTTTTAGAACACATTCCGAGCAGCTTTTAACTTCCCCATAATAGGTCTCTCGGTACTTGTGAATGGTTTTAAAAGGAATCGACATGAATGTTTTGTACACGTATACCACATTGGTTGTCAAAATTCCCATGGATTTAGTAAATCTTTTTTCTGTCTTTGTTTTCCGTTTAACGGAGATAAGTTTCATGATATGTTTTACTATTATTAACTACAAAGAAAAGAGTTTTTACTGAACAATCCACACAAAACTGAGTTAATTCTTATTTAAAGCCTATAAAAAGTGTTTTTTATAATTTATTTCTTATTCCTATAACTAGTTTCCCATCGCCAAGCATCTTTAAGCGCTTGCTTCATATCCAATTTAGTTTTCCAGTTTAATTTTTGAATAGCTTTCTCTGGATTAGCGTAGATATTAGGTAAGTCGCCCTCTCGTCTATCACCAATTTCATAAGGCACTTTTACACCAGTAACTTCTTCAAAAGAATGAATTAATTCTAGCACACTACTGCCTTGGCCAGTACCTATATTAAACACCTCGTACTCCTCATCGGATTTACTTAGATATTGCAATGCAACAATATGTGCATCAGCTAAATCCTGAACGTGAATATAATCACGAATACAACTACCATCTGGGGTATCGTAGTCATTACCAAAAACCGTGAGTTTTTCATGCACTCCTGCCGCTGTTTGTGTTACAAACGGCACCAGGTTCTGTGGAGTATCTAAAGGTAGCTCCCCAATCAATCCAGACGAATGTGCCCCTACTGGATTAAAATATCGAAGTGATATGGTTTTTAAGCCCTTAGCCTTTGCCATGTCTTTTAGTATCTCCTCCCCCATTTGCTTAGTCGCACCATAAGGAGAAGTTGCTGGCTTTAAGGGTTCTTTTTCACAAATAGGCAAACTATTTGGCTCGCCATATACTGTGCAAGAAGAACTAAAAATAAAGTTATTAGTCTTACTCTTTAAACATTCTTCAACCAAATTCAATAGACCGACTACGTTGTTTTGATAATACATCATGGGGTCGGCTACACTCTCGCCAACCGATTTACTAGCAGCAAAATGAATCACTCCATCAAAGCTCCCGTAGGTATCGAAAAAAGCAGCAAGCTTAGCTTTATCTTTAATATCCACTTTTTCCCATGTAGGCCGTTTTCCAGTAATTCCCACAATTCCACCTAAGACACTCTCATAGGAGTTAGATAAATCATCAATGATAATTACTTCCGTGCCTCTCTCAATTAACTCTACCACAACATGCGAACCAATATAGCCTAAACCACCAGTAACTAATATTTTACTCACTGCTTTAAAAATTCTTTTATATGATTAGTAATATACGATATCTGCTCTTCATCTAGTTCGGTGTGCATCGGTAAGGAAATCACTTCTTTTACCAAAGCATTGGTTACCGGAAAGTCCGACTCGTTGTAGCGACTATCTGAATACGCCTTTTGTTTGTGAAGAGGAATTGGATAGTACACACCACAAGGAATTTCTTTGCTATTTAAATAAGCTACTAAAGCATCTCTATCCGTATTTTTTAATCGAAGTGTGTATTGATGAAAAACATGATTCTCACATATTCCATATTCATCGGTAGTCGAATCTTTTACGCCAGTTGGAGTAATAACATTTTCCAGCCCAGCTAATTTCTCAGAGTACAAACGAGCTGCTTTTCTTCTTGCTTTATTGTAGCTATCTAAATTTGGAAGTTTTGCTCGGAGTACTACGGCTTGCATAGAATCTAGTCTTGAGTTTACCCCAACCACATCATGATGGTAACGCTCGTACATTCCGTGATTTACAATACCGCGTAACTTATATGCTAAATCATCGTCGTTGGTAAAAAGTGCTCCACCATCGCCATAGCATCCTAAATTCTTGGAAGGAAAGAACGAGGTAGTACCAATTTCTCCCATAGTTCCAGTCTGTGCTACTCGACCATCACTAAATGTGTAAGGAGCACCAATAGCTTGTGCATTATCTTCTATAACATATAGGTTGTGTTTTTTCGCTAAATTTAATATTGGCTCCATATCGGCCGACAATCCAAATAAGTGCACTGGGACAATCGCCTTGGTCTTTGGCGTAATAGCGCGCTCTATTGCCTCTACATCAATATTAAATGTTACTGGATCTACATCGACTAATACTGGGGTTAATCCTAAAAGTGCAATAACCTCCACAGTAGCGGCAAAAGTAAAGTCGGCAGTTATTACCTCATCGCCAGACTTTAAATCGAGTGCCATCATAGCAATCTGTAAAGCATCGGTACCATTTGCACAAGGTATCACGTGTTTTACATCTAAGTACTCTTCTAATTCTTTTTGAAAAGCATGCACTTCTGGACCATTAACAAAAGCTGCAGAATCTAACACCTCTTGAAGGGATTGTTCTACTCGATCTTTAATTCCTTGGTATTGACCTTGTAGATCAACCATTTGTATTTTCTTCATAACTTATAACCTTAATATATTAAAGCATCCAACTGGGTGCTTAGCTAGCATTTTATAATCTTTGTAAAACTACTAAATTACAAGTTTTGAGCGACTAAATTCGCAGAAAGAAATGTATTTTTAAACACTAACTATTAAGCTAACTTATTATATGCTTCGCCTTTACTCTATCTTACTATCTATAGTGTCATTTGTTCTGCCCATATCTGGATGGTTTAGCAAAAAAATGCACTTGTTTGTTCAGGGTAGAAAGAATCTTATAGAACGTATTCGAAGCAAGCGAAATCCACAGGATAAAATTGTTTGGATTCATGCTGCATCATTGGGTGAGTATGAACAAGCAGTTCCAATAATCCATAGTCTACGAAAAGAATATCCTTCTTATAAAATATGGTTAACATTCTTCTCGCCTTCTGGTTATGAAATTAAAAAAAACACGGAGGAAGTAGATTATGTAAGCTATATGCCATTGGATACCATGAAGAATGCGAAACAATTCATTCAAGCTCTTAACCCAGAACTCGCTATTTTTGTGAAGTATGAAATTTGGCCTAACTTTCTAAAGGAACTAGAAAAACAAAACATTCCAAGTGTACTTATAGCTGCATTATTTAGACCGAACCAATCTTTATTTAAATATCCAAACAGTTTTAGGAGCAAAGCATTACGTCGCTTTAGTAAGATTGGAGTGCAAAACAATGAGTCTTTATCTCTTTTAAAAAAAATAGGCTATACCAATGCTATATTAAGTGGTGATACTCGCTACGATCGCGTCATAGAGCAGACAGACAGAGATAATCGATTAGACTTCTTAGATCGATTTTGTAATAATGCTAGATTATGTATTGTGTGTGGAAGCACCTGGGGGGAAGATGAAGAGGTTTTATTAGAATTCATCCAATCAGCAGCAGAAGACATTAAGTTTGTTATTGCACCGCATCAAATTCAAGTATCAAGGATTGAAAAACTACGCAGTAACTTAAAAAAGAAGTCATGCCTTTGGTCGGAACATGAAGATGTTGATTTAGAAAACAGCTCCGTTTTTATTATAGATACTATAGGCTATTTAGGCAGAGCTTACGCTTATGCATCTATAGCTTATGTAGGAGGAGCTATAGGCACTACAGGGTTGCACAATATTTTAGAGCCGGCTACCTTTGGCATTCCAGTATTATACGGTCGGAACACCGAAAAACATCCGGAAGCAAAAGAACTGGCGCAAGCTGGTGGTGGTATATTTGTATCTAATGCTACTCAAGTAAATCAAACTTTGTTAAAACTTACTACCGATACACAGTACCGAGAAAGCAAAGGAGATAAGGCAAAGGAATTCATTCAAATGCGAGCAGGTGCAACCGAAAAAAGCATGGGGCTACTCCAACAATATTTGAAAAAATAAATATATAAATCTTAAATAAGTAGCATGGATCTAAGATTTAGGTATTCATAAATTCTTTCATGGACTCCTGCAACTCTTTGCGGAGTGCATTTTCTTTAGATACCCCTACAGCGAAAGTAAGTTTACTGCTCATTTCCCATAATTCTTGTACATCGCTAATTGGCACTTCCAAGTCTTTATGTTCTGGATTGGTAGAGCGAAGTAAAATAGTATTAGGTTTATTCACACTTAGTAAAACTTGCTTTACTATCACCGCATCTTTTAATACGACTATATGAATTCTCCCGTAATGGAGATCACCAATATTTGGCACTGATCTTCCTATTACCCAATCGCCTGGATATATATTGGGAGTCATACTATCGCCTTGCACTTGAAATCCTCTGTAGGTAGCATTTCTATAATTGGGTAATGGAACCCTCATAGATGGGAGTTCTTTGTACCATTCCTCCTCATGTATATTTTGAGAATAACCAGCTGAGGCTTTCTGATTCACCATTAAAATCCCCTCTTCTTCGTTCTCTTCGTTTACCACAACGAATTTAGGTGCGGTATTGGAAGAAGTGTCAAGGAAACGCTTATTGCTTTTCCCGTATAGCCATAAAGGATTTATAGAAAATACCTCCATGAGTTTCATTACTAAAATTCCGGGCATTTCTCTTTCTCCAGTTTCTACAGACTCATATAATGGATAATCCAATTTACTTGAAAAAGCCGTTATTTCATAACCAAGAGCTTCCCGAATTATCTGCAGTCGCTTTATCGACAAGTCTGTAATTTGTTGCATTCTGAAAAGATTTATAAGTTCTTAATCGAAATTTCTGTTAGAAAATACAATTTAATCATAAAAAACGATATCTATACAATATAATTTTAGCTAATATTTACAATTATGTCCTTATAAAATATGTAAATTGCACTACGAACACATTTACTAACAACAAAACTTCACTATTTATGAAAAAACTTACCCTTTTACTAGCGGTTGCAGTTATGAGCTTAAGTATAGTTTCTTGTAAAGAAACTACAAAAGACAAAACAGAAAGCGCAGTTGAATCCATGAAGGACGATGCCACGCAAATGCTTGATACCGCAAAGGAAAAAACAGAGGAAAAAGCAAAAGACCTACAAAAAGCTGCAGAAGAAAAATTAGAAATGGCTAAAAAAGAATATGAAAAAGCCGAAGCAGCAATTAAAGAAGCTGGCGACGAAGCAGGTGAAGAGCTTAAAGAGGCTAAAAAGAAGGCAGAAGCTAAATTAAAAGAGACCGAAGATGAAATGCAAAAAGCTAAGAATAAGCTTAAAGACATGATGAACGACTAAATAACGATCATTTATCTTCAAAATAAAAACTCTGCTAGCCTTACATGGTTTAGCAGAGTTTTTTTGTTATGTATTCATGATTTTAAATAGTGCCTAATAAAAACACAAAACCCTCTAAATCAATAAGATAAAGAGGGCTTACGTGCTCGGAGCGGGAATTGAACCCGCACGGCCATTACTGGCCATTGGATTTTAAGTCCAACGTGTCTACCAATTCCACCACCCGAGCGGTAGATCTTGAGCGAAAAACGGGATTCGAACCCGCGACCTCCACCTTGGCAAGGTGGCGCTCTACCAACTGAGCTATTTTCGCGTTTTTGGTATTCGGTTGCAATATAGTAAGATTTATTTCAATTCCTACTATAACCGCAATAAAAAATGAACTTCATTAACTACAGCAAACACGGTATCTGCCGTTATGCGATTGCAAATATAATACTTTTTTAATCAATACAAAAAATCAAGCCTTATTTTTATCTGCAGGACGCAACATTCCTTTTATCTGATTAAGTTTCATCAATGCTTCTACAGGGGTTAACGTGTTGACATCCAAGGACAATATCTCTTCTCTAAGCTGTTCCAGCAAGGGGTCATCCAACTGGAAAAAACTTAACTGCATTTGATCTTGTCCTATTTGTTGCACCACGTCGTTGGTATTTTCCGCCCTATTAGACGCTTCTAATTGTTGTAAAACCGAGTTGGCACGTTGCAATACTTGCTGTGGCATTCCTGCCATTTTTGCTACATGAATCCCGAAACTATGATGGGAGCCCCCTGGAACTAACTTTCGTAAGAATAACACCGTGTTATCCATTTCCTTAACAGAAACATTAAAGTTCTTAATCCGTTCAAAACTTTCGGTCATTTCGTTTAGCTCGTGATAATGCGTTGCAAACAATGTTTTAGGCCGTGTAGGATGTAAATGCAAATATTCGCTAATAGCCCAAGCAATAGATATTCCATCGTAGGTACTAGTTCCACGTCCAATTTCGTCTAATAAAATTAAACTGCGCTCTGATATGTTGTTTAGAATACTTGCCGTTTCATTCATCTCTACCATAAAAGTAGATTCACCCATAGAAATATTATCGCTTGCTCCTACTCTAGTAAATATTTTATCTACACATCCCATTTCTACCGAGTCGGCAGGAACAAAACTTCCAATCTGTGCTAACAAAACAATTAAAGCTGTTTGACGCAGTAAAGCGGATTTACCACTCATGTTTGGCCCTGTAATCATGATTATTTGCTGCGTTTCACGATCTAGGTACACGTCATTTGCAATATATGGTTCATCGATTGGTAATTGCTTTTCAATTACAGGATGTCTCCCACCTTTTATATCTATGGCAAACCCGTCGTTTAACTCAGGTCTTATATAGGTTGACTCCATGGCCAATTCTGCAAAACCAGCAAAGCAATCTATTTTAGATACCAATGCTGCATTTTGCTGCACTGGGTCTATAAACTGTAGTAACCACTCGAGCAACTCAGCAAATAATTCGGCCTCTAAGATTTCTATTTTTTCTTCGGCGGTTAGAATTTTGGTTTCGTATTCCTCTAGCTCTTCGGTGATATAACGTTCGGAGTTCACTAAGGTTTGCTTACGAATCCATGTTTCTGGCACTTTATCCTTATGGGTGTTTCGCACCTCTATATAATAACCGAAAACGTTATTGGATCCGATTTTTAAGGAAGTAATCCCAGTGGCTTTGGATTCACGCTCCAACATATTGTCCAGATAGGCTTTACCACCTGTTTGTATCGCTCTTAAACTATCTAACTCTTCGGAATAGCCAGCTGCTATTACACTGCCCCGTTGAATATTTACCGGAGCTTCTTCTTGAATAGCCTCTTCTATTCTAGTGACTAACAACTTACAATCTTGAATTTGCTCACCCAGCACACGCAATGGTTCACAATCACTTTCAGATGCCAGTACTTTTATAGGCTGTAGGGCTTCTATAGATTTTCTAAGCTGCACTACTTCTCGTGGATTTATTTTTCCAGTAGCTACTTTAGATATCAATCGCTCTAAATCGAATATATGCTTTATATGCCCTTGCACTTTCTCTAATAGCTCTTCATTTTCTATTAAATAGGACACTACCTCATGTCGGCGTTCAATAGCCTCTTTATTTTTTAAAGGCAATGCCAACCAGCGCTTGAGCATCCTTGCTCCCATAGGAGATTTGGTCTTATCGATTACATCTAATAAACTTATAGACGTTTGCGATGTGCCTTGGTAAATCTCTAAATTCTGGATAGTAAATCGGTCCATCCATACATAATCGTCTTCGGCAATTCTAGCTATTCGAGTGATATGTGAAAGCTTGTCATGCTGTGTTTCGGATAAATAATGCAAGGCGGCACCTGCTGCAATCACACCTTCTTCGAAATCCTGAATACCAAAACCTTTTAATGAGGTAACGGAAAACTGCTCTAATAAAGATTGCCTAGCATAATCTGGTTTAAACACCCAATCCTCTAAGTAAAACACATGTAAAGATTCGCCAAAAGCCTCTTTGGCCACTTGACGTCGTTGTTTAGATATTAGTACTTCCGAAGGATTGAAATTCTGCAATAGCTTATCTATATATTCTTTATCGCCTTCCGATGCAAGGTATTCTCCTGTAGAAACATCTAAAAAAGCTATTCCCATTTGCTGCTTGCCGAAATGTATTGCTGCCAAAAAGTTATTTGAAGTAGCGGTTAGGATATCATCGTTAAGAGCCACTCCTGGTGTAACCAACTCGGTTACGCCTCGTTTTACAATACCTTTGGCCAATTTAGGATCCTCCAGCTGATCGCAAATAGCTACTCGGCAACCGGCCTTCACCAATCTTGGTAAATAAGTGTTCAAAGAGTGATGCGGAAATCCAGCCAACTCTGTTTTATCGCTTCCATTATTTCTGGCGGTAAGGGTAATATTTAAAATGCGTGCAGCTCGAACAGCATCGGAACCAAAGGTTTCATAAAAATCCCCCACACGAAATAACAGTAAGGCATCAGGGTATTTCGCCTTAATGCTATTGTATTGTCTCATTAAAGGGGTGACTTTTTTGGCCATAGTTATCTATCTCAATTTTGTTTACAAAGTAGAACCTACAAAGGTAACCACTTCTAAGTAAGATAGCTAAAATACGAGTTATTTATGGCAATTAAAACCATGATAATCATAAGGAAATGAAAAGAATCCTAATAAGTAGTGGAAGCAAATTATAAAACATCCTTATTTTTGCAACTTTAATTTAAACCAAACATGTCAAAAAACAGAAAGTTAGCCAATGAAGAGCTCCCACGGCTTAGTGTGGAAGAGTTTGCCGAAGCAAAAAAAAGCAGGATAATCGTTATCCTAGATAACGTGCGAAGCTTAAATAATATCGGTTCTATTTTCCGTACATCAGATGCTTTCTTAATCGAGAAAATCTACTTGTGTGGTATCACGGCAACCCCACCGCATAAAGATATTCACAAAACAGCACTTGGAGCAACAGAAACGGTTGCTTGGGAGTACGTAAAGAATTGTACGGATGTGGTAGAAAAGCTACAAAAGGATGGAGTTAAAGTAGTTGCAGTAGAACAAGCTGAGAAAGCGGTTTTCTTAAATGACTTCCAACCAAACGAGGACACTACCTATGCTTTTATTTTTGGTAACGAAGTGCGTGGCGTATCGCAAAAAGTAGTAAACCATTGTGACTTGGTGGTGGAAATTCCACAGTACGGAACGAAGCACTCGTTAAATATTGCTGTTAGCACGGGGGTGGTGCTATGGGATGCGTTCAGTAAAATGAAATATTAGTAATTGACTTTTCACCGCGAATTCTCACAAATCAACATTGAATACTTTCTTTTGGTTCAAAGAAGGAAAAGTAGATTTACAAAATATCCAGTTTCTTTTACCAAACACCTATCCTAAAAATTAAACTAGCTCTTTTAACAATTGTAGATAGTGAGAACGGTTTTCAACAAAGTCTAAATCCGACACATCGATAATTTTCACGTTTCTATGGGTACTTTGGTTTTTAATAAACTCTAGATAACCTTGGTTAATACGTTTTAAATAGTCGGCTTGAATATCTTGTTCATAGCTTCTACCTCGCTTTTTTATGTTTTGCAACAGACGTTCGGTATTTTGATGTAAATAAACGTACAAATCGGGTCTAGATACATCTTTGTACATCAGATTAAAAAGCTTTTTATATAAATCGAACTCTTCGGGTTGCAAGGTAACCTCAGCAAATATCAAAGACTTATAAATATCGTAATCGGCAACAACAAAATCGGAGAACAAATCGAATTGACGAATATCGTCTAGAAACTGCTGGTATCTATCTGCTAAAAAAGACATCTCCAAAGGAAAAGCGTAACGCGCTGCATCTTCGTAAAACTTCGGTAAAAAAGGATTGTCTTTAAATCGCTCTAAAATCAGTTTCCCTCCAAAGTCTTTTGCTATTAGCTTACTTAGACTCGTTTTCCCTGCACCTATGTTCCCCTCGATTACCAAATAACTTAAATCCTGGATAGGATACTTTTTTATCGGATTGTGCAGCTTTTCATCAATCCGTGTAAGCTTGCTAGTATCGGAAGTGCTTTCTAAAAGTTGTTTTGGAGACCTCTTCAAAATTGGATGGGTAAATTCTGCCGCTACATCCTGTAAAGGCTCAAGCACAAACCTTCTATTTGGAATTTCTGGATGTGGAATTTGAAGGTTGTCTGTAGTTACATGCAAATTATCGCAGAATAAAATATCTAAGTCGATTATCCTAGATTCATATCCCGTTTGTGGCGTTCGCTCTCGCCCCATTTTAGTTTCTATAGCCAATAATCGATTTAAGACTTCATGTGGCGACTCCTTGCTTTTCAACTCCAAAACCGCATTCTTAAAGTCGGCTCCTTCAAAGCCCCAAGCAGGAGAGTTATAAACCGCCGATATCTTAGTTGTAGCACCTATCTCTTCAAAAATATAGTCTACCGCCTGTTGAAGGTTTTTAAAAGTATCGCCTAGGTTACTCCCCAAGGCTATATAATAGGTATGAAATGATAAGTCGCTCACGTTATAAATTCTGATCTAAATTATAAGGGTTACAAATATGCTGATTAAATTACAAAAATCGAATGCAAAATGAATCTTTACCGAAATTTAAGTTTCTCACTTTACTTTCAATAAAATTTCAGGTGTATAAATAGTTAAAGTATTTCTAATTCCATAGGTTTATCTATGGAATAAACCACATCGATTATGTAACAGTCAATATAAACTGTATTTTTACACTCATTTAGAAAACAAACGAATGCATTTATGAAAAAGGCTCTCAAAATAACAGGAATAAGTCTTGCTGTATTAATAATACTTCTACTTTTATCTCCTTTTATTTTTAAAGGACAATTAGAAAAACTACTTAAGAAAACTATAAGTGAAAATGCTCCCGTAGATGTAGAATGGAGTAAACTTGATTTAAGTCTTATCCGCAACTTTCCAAAGTCTAGTTTAACCCTGAGTGATTTTAGCGTAACTACACGTGGAGCTTTTGAAGGAGATACTTTAGCTAGCGGCGACAAACTTAGTTTGGAGTTGGGAATAATGCAAGTTATAAAAGGTACTACACCCCTAACCATAGATGCTTTCCGGTTGGAGGGTGGATTAATTCAAATAAAAACAGATGCCGAAGGACGCTCCAATTACGATTTCTCGGAGGCAGATACAGATGATGTGGCCGATGAAAGCGACTCTGACTTTAGTTTAGCCCTTACGCAATACAATATAGTAGACACCGACATTCATTATTTTGATGAGAAATCGGGCATATTCTTAAGTGTAAGCGAAATACAGCATTCAGGAAAAGGAGACTTTGCCATGGCTAAAAGCGAATTAGATACGCATACTCAAGCCATTACGAGTTTTGCTATGAACGGCACTGAGTATTTGAGCAATCAACGCATAACACTAGATGCGATAATCGAAATGGATTTGGATAACATGAAATTCAGCTTTCTAGATAATCAAGCGAAAGTAAATGAACTACCCCTTACTTTTGATGGCTATGTGCAAGTATTAGAAGACTATAATGATGTAGCAATAAACTTTAGCACACCATCATCGGACTTCAAAAACTTTTTTGGGGTAATTCCTAAAGATTATCTTAAGTATCTAGACGGAGTACAAACCACAGGTGATTTTGTAGTAAATGGTAAAATTGAAGGTCGTGTAGATGATACGTATATTCCAAAAATAGACATCCACGTAAATAGTACGAATGCTTCTTTTAATTACCCAGACTTACCTAAATCTATGCAAGATATTTTTATAGACTTGGCTTTAAGAAACGATACTGGCCTAATGAAAGATATGTACTTAACTATAGGAGACCTTCGCTTCCGAATTGGGAACAACCCATTTGCAGTAAAAGGAAGTGTGCATAACTTTATGGACAATGCTCTAGTAGATCTAAAACTTGATGGTACTTTAAATCTAGGGGAAATCAAAGAGGTAGTCCCATTAGAAAACGATTTAAACCTAGCTGGGATTTTTAAAGCAGACATGCAGATGAAGTTCGATATGGAATCCATAGAAAAGGAGCGCTACGATCGTATAGTCAGTCGCGGTAATGCGAGTCTATCCAATTTCGTATACACTGGAGAGGCGTTTAAAAACGATTTTCGTATTGCTAGCACAAAAGTGAATTTCAATCCACAAAGCATTCGGTTAGACTCTTTTCAAGCAACAACAGGAAAAACAGATTTAGCAGCAACAGGAAGTATCGATAACTTCATTCAATTCTTAATGAATGGAAAAGAGCTAAAAGGACGATTTAATGTTACCTCCAATGCATTCCACTTAAGTGACTTTATGGTTGAGGAAGAAGAGGGGAGCAAAAGTAAAACCTCAGAGAACAACTTACAGGCTAGCAGTAAAGATGTGTTTAAGATTCCTTCCTTTTTAGACGTTTCTTTAAATTTTAACGCAAAGGAAGTATACTACGATAATTTAGTGCTAAAAAACACTAGTGGAACAGCAGCCATTGCCAACGAAACGGCTAGTATTTCCAACTTTAAATCGGATATATTTGGAGGGCTCCTAGCGCTATCAGGAGATGTGTCTACTACTGAAGATACTCCAAAGTTCCATATGAATGTAAGCTTGGAAAAAGTAAAAATTGAAGATACTTTTAAAGATATGGAGTTCATTCAATTTATTGCGCCAATTGCAAATGCCTTTCACGGACTGCTCGATACTGAGTTTAATCTATCAGGGGATTTGTCAAATGATTTTACACCAAAACTGGAAACCTTAAACGGTAATGCTGTTTTGGACATTTTATCGGCCAATATAAATCCTTCGGATAACCAAACTATAGCCAATTTAAATCAGCAACTAAGTTTCTTAAATATAGACAAGCTTAACTTAAGAGACATTCACTCTACTGTTCAGTTTAAAAACGGAGAGATTCAAATGAATCCTTTGGATTACAGTTGGAAAGACATGAGTGTTACTTTGGACGGGGTGCACTCCCTTACCAACGAAATGCGATATAATGCTAACTTTGATATTCCGGCAAAATATCTAGGCAAAGAAGCTACAAACCTATTGGCTAAACTCAGTCCAGAAGATGCAGAAAACAAACATATACTGTTGCCTGTTTATATTACAGGATCTGGTGCAAGCCCAAAAGTAAAGGTGGATACCAAAGCCGCTATCGAATCTTTAGCAGCAGATATTATCGAATATCAAAAAGGTAAAGCCAAAGATAAGCTTGAAGATAAGAAAGGGGAATTGGAAGATAAATTAAAAGACAAAGGAAGAGATATCCTTGATGGAATTATACCTGGTAGAAACAAGGATACTACAGAAACAAATAAAAAACCTGGAACCAAAAC
>DATGSX010000141.1:0-14290 GCA_035302145.1 Flavobacteriaceae bacterium
GCCGTTTATAATAGCGTCTTGGTCACTTTCGGCATAAGAATATGGCTCATCAGAAACTTGTAAGTAGAGTTTGTTGTTGTAGGAAATGATGGACTGTACAATTCTATCTTTTCCAAATAAACCTTCGATGTCTATTTTCCACTCGGTATCAAAATCTGTTTCCCCTGCTTTAATACGGAATACTTGTGAAGGGTCCTGTGTGTAGAATTGATTCCATCCCCAAGAAGCAAAATATAGGTTGCCGTCTTCATCCTTAGTAGTAGGGTTATTTTCAGAAACATAGAATCCTACAGTTTTTGTTCCATGATATTGTATGATTTTCTCAAAAGTTAAACTTGGAATGTCAATAACCGCCAGGTAAAAATTTTCTTCGTCTTCACTTATTAGATTAAAACCTAGCTGCTCTAGAAAAACTACACTAACATATAATTTATCTTCTTTATAATCTAACACTAGCGAACCTGTTCTAACTAAGTTGTTACCATAGGGATCTTTAAAATTTGCATCGGGACGAAATTCTTTGATATAGGGATACAAGTCGATTTTCTCGGTTATTTGCATAGTCGTTGGGTTAAACATCTGAATAAGTTGTCCGCCCTCAGCTTCATTGTAGAAAAACCCGGTGGTTTCATTTACTATACAGAGCTTTCTAGCAGGGAATATGTTGTCCTTTCCTACAAATATCTCACTGTCTATAAACATTCTACTCGAAGTGTTTTGTGTAAGTCTATATAATCCAGGAGTAGACGAGTAACCTCTCTTATCTTGAGCCATGCTAAAGATAAAATTTTTAAAATGATGATGTCCAGAAGAGGTAGATGGATCGGAGTTTATAAATTGGGTATTTTCATCGATTAAATCATAACTCACTTCAGGATTTACTTCCGATAAATTAAAACTGAAAAACCGTGTAATATCGGCTGTCGCAGCATCTTCTGTAGCCAACACGTAGCTATAGGAAGAGAAGTCGGTTTTCGGATTATTATTTTCATCTTCTACATTGTCTACTGTACAAGAAAAAAGTAGGAAAGCCAATGCAAAAAAAGAAATATGATAGGTGTGTAGCTGTTTCATGATCTTAGAAACTATAGGTTATTTTTAGTCGGAAATTTCTTCCCGGACTTTGCATTTTAAATTCGTTGTAAATGTCTTCGTTAAACACGTTTTTTAATTCCGCGCTAAAGGCCACTGTTTGTTCGCCAAGATTACGAACATACACTATACCCAAGTTATTGATGTGTTGCAGTGGTATAATTCTACTTGTATTTATTTTTGAACTCCCCCAAAGACCTAAAAATCCATCTGGTTCGAATTGTTTCTCAATAAAATCAAGATAATATTGATGCACATAGGAGTAATCCCAGAAAAAAGATAAATCAGTACTGAGGTTTAATAACTTTTTTAAATTGTAAGAAGCGCTGAGGTTGGCGTAATAAAATGGCATATTGGCAACTCGAGCGTTTTTATAATATTGGTTTTGTAGCAGTTCGTCTTTAGAAGATTCTAATCGGAAGTCATTCCAAGTAAGATTTCCTGTTAAAACTAGATAATCAAAAGGCTCATAGCCTATTTCAAATTCCATTCCAAAACCACGCACATGGTCTAGGTTTAAATATGTTGCTTGATATTGATTAAGGTCTTTCAGACGAATTAACTCTTTGGTGTCCCGATAATAGGTATTAATTTCAAAACTATAATTTTCACCCAAGCGCGTATAACCTAGATTTATATTCTTACTGCGTTCGGGAACTAAATTATAGTTGGCTACAATAAAATTATTATCGCCAAAAAGCTCTTGTTGATCGGGCAGTCGATAGGTGTTTTCGTACGATGCACGAACATAGTTTTTTGGATTAAAATTATACTTTAAAGCCTGGGCAAAACTAACGCCAGATTTTTCTGAATTTGTTCTCGCCGAAATTGATTCCAAAGGATTATCTGAAGCTTCATATCGACCCGATAAACTACTGTACAGGTGTTTTATTTGCGTGTTGGATTCCAATTTTCTATCAAAAAACTGACTGTTTAGAGCAAAGCTGGTAATTAACTTATTATAAGTTGTTCCATTGGGATTCAGTTTATCTGTATTTGACTTTTGATTATAGTTGCTATATACCGTATTGTTTTCTAATTGAAAATTATCACTTAGTAAGTAGTTTAAATGTGTTCGTGAAATAAACTGTTCTAAATCACTATTTAAATAACCATTCTCTAACACCATATTTCCCATTTCCGAGCTGGAGTTAGCTGGTTTAGCTATGCCTTTCCAATCGTAAGATACGTTTTTAGCTAAGTCAAAAACCTTGAAGTTTAGTTTGCTATACACTAAAAACTGGTTGATACTCAAGTGGCTATCAAACAAGTATTTTTTGTATTTGATGGAAGGAATAAAATCACCTCTTTCTTTTCGTTCTACTTCTCCAAACGGACGAGCTCTAGAGTAAGGGTCATTTTGAATTTCCTGGTCAATCCTGTACGAATTTACTTTAACCTCCAATAAATCGGCCCAAGCCAAATCCCGACCCTGTGCAAAGAACTCCATAGAGGTTTGCTCAAAAGCATTATGAAATAATTTAGCGCGGATATAGTTCGTTTGACCAGTTTCGGAGTTTAAGTAAGGAAGGTTGTCTACTTTGTAGTTATTATCAGAGTAATTGTAAAAACTATTGGTTCCTAAGTAAAAGTGGTCTGTAATTTTCACTGTGGCATTTACCGTACCTATATGGGTGTTGTAGGATCCAGTTTCATAGGAAACGCTTCCCGAGGTTTCTTTAATGGTGTTTGGAACAATATTTATAGCACTTCCAAGCGCATCTACACCAATTTTTGTGGGCAATACTCCTTTATAAACCTCCACTCGACCTATGGCATTGGTAGGGATTTTTGTCAACCCATAATTTGTACCTAAGTAGTCTATTGGAATATCATCGTATAAAAATTTTACCGCATTACCAGCAAATCCTCCAACAATTATGTCGCTAGCAGAACCCAATCCACCCACGTTTCTAATTTTCACTCCTGGGGCTCTATTGACTAAATCTTCTACTGAATTTGCACGATGTACATTGCCTTCCATGGTAACAATATCGGCCTTTATCGCACTGTTCTTTAGCTGATCGCTTAGCTTTCGGGTTTTTAAATGCACTTCATCTAAAGAGTAGGATAACAAGCCCACAGAAACATGTATCCACACTTCATCTTCTTGACGTAAGTCAGCATAAACAGGATTGTAAGTATGGTTGTCTTTTATAGCCAAAACTGTAAAAGCCCGATTAGGAAGGTCGGAAAACTCGAAGTTCCCATCTGCATCAGAAACGGTGCTTTTATTCAGTTCTACTAGTTGAATCTCTACTCCTTCTACTTTTTCTCCTTCACTATTAACTACTTCCCCGTTAATTTTTGCCACATTTTGTGAGTAGGTGAATAAAGGAGTAATTAAACAACAAAATAATAATAGAAACCGCATCATAGTTTTTTATCTTCTTAACTGAAATTATTCAAATGAGTTTTTTCAGTACAGGTCAGCAAATTTTTTGATTAGCAATCCAATTGTAATTCTAATACTTACACGTTTGTAATTTTAGACGTAAACTTTGTCGAAAAACATGGGTAGTTATCCGAGAAAAGGCATTGACTCTATTTTAAGGAGCCAATGCCTTTTGAATATTGGAAATGGAATAATTCAAACAATCTTTATTATCTATCCAACAATTTACAAGGTTCCTTAAATGCACCATTCTCTAAAAGCTCAGGACGTTGTGTAACGTCAATATCTTTTTTAACAAGAGTAAAGGTGGCAGAAGATCCTAAAGCTAAATTTGTATCAAAAGTAAGAGTCCATTTACCATCAACTTTACTAATTTTTCTGTTAGTTATGTCATTTGGAGTAAAACCAAGACCATTTGTGTCTCCTGGATTTGGTTGGTCAATAGTGAAGTCATTTATATCTCCTGTCCAATACCAAATTGGCTCTCCTTTTCCATTTACTCCACTGTTTGTACCGAACATATCATTAACTACCATAACGATTGCAGTTCCATCTGCATTAAATGTATAGCCAGAAATATATTCAATAATACAAAAATCACTATAGTAAGGAGCACCATGATCTTCAATATGAGAGAAGTCAGCTTTTTCTAACTGCCATTCTCCTACTAAACTGATTTCTTCAGGAGAATTATCATCGCTAGAACAAGAATAACCTAGTAATGCTACTACAACGGAACAGAATAATATTATACCTCTTTTCATAATTTATGTTTGTTTGTGTTTTAAATGAGATGCAAATATATAGCGTCGATTAGAGTATTAAAAGTCATGTCGATTAGAAAAGTATCGCTAGGCGTATTAAAAATACTATTAGGAGTCTATTACTGTATAAAGGTAGATGATGGGTAACGAAGTGTAAATTTTTTTGTTTTTTTCAGTTATATTGGCTTTAAATTCAAATTATAGTAGTGAAAAGCTGGATTGTGTCGTGAATTTTTAGGTTTTCTGTTTGTTGAATTGAATTGGAATAGTGTGTTTTACAAAGTTGAGTTAGTTCTATATAGAATAAAGTATCGAGGTGAGATTCCATTTGTTTGATGGGTAATTCTAAATTAAATTTTTATTAATAAATAGCACAACATAGTAATTTATAAAGTTGAACATTTTTTTAGTTACATATTCGAACTTTAAAATGCTGCTAAAGTCTTAATATGAACTCAATTGTAAGTCACTAAAAAATTATTACGTTTGCCTTCGTATGTTGATAATGAGGTCTAGTAACATAGCTATATTTCTTTAACATAGTCTAGTATAATCTCTATATATTTGCAATTACAAAATGTATATAATAGTGTTATGCAAGTATTAAAATTTGGAGGTACTTCTGTGGGATCAGCCAGTCGAATTAAGTCGGTTGCACAATTGCTTAATCCCACTGAACAGCAAATAATAGTTTTATCTGCAATGGCTGGAACAACCAATGGTTTGGTTGAATTTGCAAGTTACCTATACAGTGGAAAATCGAGTTTAGCCATTAATCTGATAAAGGATTTGCGTGCCAAGTATTACAAAACTGTGGAGGATTTGTATGATAATGTTGAAGTAAAAAAGATAGGAAAAGAAATAGTCGATGCACACTTCAACTATTTACTAGCATTTACTCAGGATACTTTCACAATTCATGAAGAAAAGGCTGTCTTAGCTCAAGGAGAATTGCTTTCAACTGCTTTGTTCAAACTCTATTTAACCGAGATTGGTGTGCAAGCAAAACTGTTACCTGCACTGCAATTTATGCGAATTGATAAAGATTTAGAGCCTGATTATTATTACATTAAAGAAAATTTGAATCGTTTATTGAGCGACGAAGAAGAATATAATTTATTTATCACTCAAGGATTTATTTGTCGGAATGTATATGGTGAAATTGATAATCTTAAAAGAGGTGGTAGTGATTATTCGGCATCGCTAATAGCTGTTGCAGCAAATGCAGATGAATTGCAAATTTGGACTGATATTAATGGTTTGCACAATAATGATCCAAGAGTTGTAGAGGGAACAAAATCTATCAAACGCTTATCTTTTGATGAAGCTGCCGAGCTTGCTTATTTTGGAGCGAAGATTTTACATCCTTCTAGTATTTTACCTGCTAAGAATGCTAATATTCCTGTGCGATTAAAAAGCACTCTGTCTCCAAATGCTGAAGGAACTATTATTTCATCTGAAGCTGAAGGTGTTGGAATTAAGGCAATTGCAGCAAAAGATGGAATTTGTGCCATCAAGATTAAATCTGGACGTATGCTATTGGCTTATGGTTTTATGCGAAAAGTGTTTGAGATTTTTGAGTTATATAAAACATCTATCGACATGATAACCACTTCAGAAGTAGCTGTTTCCATAACTATTGACGACACTACCCATCTTGAGGAGATTTGTGTTGACCTCCAAAAATATGGAAGTGTGGAAGTGGATAAGTCACAATCGATTATTTGTGTTGTGGGAGACTTTATTCAAAATGATAAAGGAGTAGCATTGAAGGTTCTTGAGGCTCTAAAAGATGTACCTATTCGTATGATTTCTTATGGAGGAAGTGAACATAATGTTTCTTTGTTAGTAAATACAGTTGATAAAAAGAAAGCATTAATTAACTTAAATAAGCTATTCGATTAATGAGATTATTTGATAAAGGACAATTGTCCAGATTACAAAATATTGCTACTCCGTATTTTTATTATGACCTGCGTATACTCGATGCTACTTTAAACGCTGTAAAATCTGCCATTAAAGATTTGCCTTATTATATTCATTATGCCATAAAGGCCAACTCGAATTCACCTGTGTTACACAGGATCAGAGAAGCTGGTTTTGGCGTAGATACTGTAAGTGGGAAGGAAATCGAATGGGCTATAAAACATGGGTTTAAAGGAAATCAAATTGCGTTTGCAGGAGTAGGGAAAACAGATGAGGAAATTTTGATAGGTTTACAACATGATGTTTTTACATTTAATGTGGAGTCATTGGCTGAACTCAACGTGATAGATGAGTTGTCGAAGTCAGAGAATAAAATTGCCAAAATCGCTATCCGCCTAAATCCTAATGTAGATGCTAATACGCATCATTATATTACTACTGGTTTAGATGAAAATAAGTTCGGGATCAATATATGGGAGTTAAATACACTTTTTGAATTATTACCAAAACTAAAAAACCTTGAACTAAAAGGATTGCACTTTCATGTGGGTTCTCAAATCAGAGATTTATCTGTGTTTAAAACTCTTTGCAATCGAGTAAATGAATTACAAAGAGAATTTAATAATCGAAATATTATTTTAGAACACATTAATGTGGGTGGTGGATTGGGAATAAATTACGAAAATCCAGATGCTGAGATTATTCCTGACTTTAAAGCTTACTTTACTATCTTCGAAAACTTTCTCGAACTCCGACCAGAACAAAAACTGCATTTTGAATTGGGCCGTTCTATAATTGGCCAATCTGCAGCATTGATTTCCAAAGTGTTGTATATTAAGAAAGGTATAAAAACTAACTTTGTAATTTTAGACGCAGGAATGACAGAGCTTCTTCGTCCAGCGCTCTATCAGTCATCACATTACATACAAAATTTGAGTAAAAATGATATGCCTCCTTCAGAAAAATATGATGTGGTAGGTCCTATTTGTGAATCTTCGGATTGCTTTGGAAAACACATGCTTTTACCTGAGAGTAAACGTGGAGATATTTTCGCAATTCGTTCTGTAGGTGCTTATGGTCAGGTAATGAGCTCGCAATATAATTTAAGAGAATTGGCGAAAACCGTTTATCATGATGAATTATAAAATTCAATTTTCGTATTCAATTGCCTTTAAACTAAGATTAGTAATAAATGCAATAACAATTTAGCACCGTAAATCTTGTTGTAAATTGATATCTTGAATTCGCAGTATATTTGAATATTCACTAATGCTCAAAAGTGCAGATAAGAAATAAATTTTTCTATCTTTGTACATTGATTATTATAATTTTTTCACACCTAAACTAAAGTATAGCATGCAACTGTACAACAAATTAAGTGCGGAAGAGAGAGCTTCTCTATTGAAAGAAGCTGGCGAAGAACGCCTAACCCTTTCTTTCTACAAGTATTTTCATATCGGTAACCCACAAATTTTTAGAAACCATCTTTTTGTAGCTTGGGATCAAATGGACGTCCTAGGACGAATCTATGTCGCTCATGAAGGGATTAATGCACAACTATCACTTCCGGCTAAACGCTTCGAAGAATTTAAAAGTTTCTTAGATAATATTCCTGCTTTGGAGGATGTTAGGCTAAACATTGCTATAGAACATCATTTAAAATCTTTTTTAAAGCTAAAAATAAAGGTTCGCGATAAGATTGTATCCGATGGGTTAAACGATGATACGTTTGATGTTACCAACAAAGGGGTTCATGTGGATGCAGAGAAGTTCAACGAGCTTATTTCTGATCCGAACACGGTTTTGGTAGATATGCGAAATCACTACGAAAGTGAAATAGGGCATTTTAAAGGAGCGGTAACTCCAGATGTAGACACTTTCCGTGATTCCTTACCAATTATAGAAGAGCAGCTTAAAGAGCACAAGGAGGATAAAAACCTTGTAATGTACTGTACCGGCGGTATTCGTTGTGAGAAAGCTAGTGCCTACTACAAACATCGTGGGTTTAAAAACGTATACCAATTAGAGGGTGGTATTATTGAGTATGCACGTCAAGTAGAACAAAAAGGTTTAGAAAACATGTTCTTGGGCAAGAACTTTGTTTTTGATCACCGTCGTGCAGAGCGTATTAGCGACGATGTAATTGCCAACTGTCATCAGTGTGGTGAGCCGTGCGATACCCATGTAAACTGTGCAAACGAAGCATGTCACCTGTTGTTTATACAGTGTGATTCGTGTGCAGAAAAAATGCAAAATTGTTGTTCCGACGATTGTATAGAAATTATTCAACTACCATACGAGGAGCAAAAGCGTTTAAGAAGAGGTACGCATAACAGCAATAAAATATTTAAAAAAGGACGATCGGAAGTCTTGAAATATAAGCAGTAAACAACTCACTTACCTTTACTACCAAAAGTAGATTGTATCTATGCTGGCGCCTCATAAGATTCTGTGAAAACTAAGAGCCCTACTGCTTATTAAAAATATTTATCTGTATCTTTACTTTTTAACAAATTAAAGTTTAACAATAGACTTACTCCCTTGCATGCGAGGGAGTAAGCATTATATACAATAAAATATGGGCTGTACAAGTTGTGCAACTGGCACCAATGGCCAACCAAAAGGATGCAGGAATAATGGTACTTGTGGTACCGATGCTTGCAATAAACTTACTGTTTTCAATTGGTTGTCCAACATGTCCTTACCTGTAGATATGGAACCGTTTAATGCGGTGGAGGTTCGTTTTAAAAACGGACGTAAACATTTCTACAAAACCAATCCTAAGTTTTCTGTAGCAATGGGAGATGTGGTGGTTACGGAGGCTGAAAAAGGATTTGATGTAGGAATAGTATCGCTTACCGGAGAGTTGGTAAGGGTGCAAATGCAAAAGAAAAAGGAGTCTTTAGATACCGATAAACTTCCTGAAATATATCGAAAAGCCACACAAGAAGATGTGGATAAATGGCAAGGACTAAGAGAAAAAGAACCTGAAGTGCAAAAACGATCTCGAGAAATCGCAATGCATTTAGGGTTAGAAATGAAAATATCGGATGTAGAATACCAAGGAGATGGTTCCAAGGCTACGTTTTATTATACCGCAGAAGGAAGAGTAGATTTCCGAGAGCTAATTAAAGATTTGGCTAGAGCATTTCATATTCGAATAGAAATGAAGCAAATTGGCTATAGACAAGAAGCGGCTAGATTAGGAGGAATTGGCTCGTGTGGTCGGGAGCTTTGTTGCTCTACTTGGTTAACCGACTTTCGATCGGTGTCTACCTCTGCAGCACGTTACCAGCAATTAGCTCTAAATCCACAAAAACTTGCCGGACAATGTGGTAAATTAAAATGTTGCCTAAACTACGAGTTAGATACTTATTTAGAAGCATTGGACTTTTTCCCGAAATTAGACGCCAAAATTAAAACGGAAAAAGGACTAGCCATTTGCCAGAAAGTGGATGTTTTTCGCAATTTAATGTGGTATTCCTACGTTGAAAACGGAATGAAATGGCATGAAATTTCCGTGAAAAAGGTCAAGGAAATGATCGCTAAGAACGAGAAGGGCGAGTTGATAAAAGACTTAGAGGATTATGCCGAACCAGAAGAACCAACCGATACACTTAAGTTCAGCGAGGCTTCTAATAATTTAGATAGTTTGACGCGTTTTGATACGCCTAAAAAACCTAAATCAAAGCGACGCAATCGTGGAAGGCGTAGAAGAAGGCGAGGAAGACAAAATCCCAATGCAAAAAATGCAGCTTCCAATAAGGAGTCGAATACTAAAAATAAAAGAAGAAATAGAGGTAAAGGAAACCATCCTAATTCTAATAAAAATGCATAGAATAGTATTACTCGGTTGTATCCTTATTGCAGTTTTATCTTGCTCCGATAATAGAATTCTATACGGCGATATTAAATCTGTTGGCGATGCATGGTCAAAAGATGAGGTGATTCAATTTGACATTCCAGAATTGGATACGCTGCAAGGGTACAATGTTTATTTAAATTTACGCAACAACCATCACTATCCTTACAACAATATTTATCTTATTGTAGGATTAGAATTTCCAAATGGTATGCAGGAGGTAGATACATTGCAGTACAGAATGGCATATCCAAATGGTGAATGGATGGGGGAAGGTATAGGAAGTATAAAAGAGAACCTTCTTTGGTATAAAGAAAACTTTCGTTTTGCGGAAGAGGGAAACTATAAGTTAACCATTCAACAAGCGGTTAGAAAAAACGGACAAGTAGAAGGGGATGCCGAACTACTAGGCATTACCGACGTTGGGTTTAGTATTGAACGTATAGAAAACGAATAGGACTAACGGATTGACATGAAAAAGAATAAAAAACAAACAAAAAAGAAGCAAACAAGTTTCGGGAAATACATCCGTTGGTTTTGGTTGCTTTTTGCTGCAGGAGTGTTTGCGATTGCAGGCATTTTTCTCCTTGCATCCTGGGGGGCATTTGGTAAACTTCCAGACGAAACAGCCCTTGAAAATCCTGAGAAAAATTTAGCAACAGCAATTATTTCTTCCGATGGGGTTACTATTGGTAAATTCTATAAAGAAAATCGTACCCCAGTAACCTACGAGATGCTGCCTCCTCATTTGATAGAGGCATTGATATCTACCGAAGATATAAGGTTTTATAAACACTCTGGGATCGATGCTCGAGGTACTTTAAGAGCAATCTTGACCATGGGGTCCAAAGGTGGAGCAAGTACCATTACTCAGCAGTTAGCTAAGCTTTATTTTACAGATAATGTCTCTAAGAATACGCTACAACGAGTTATTCAGAAAGTAAAAGAGTGGATTATTGCCGTTCGCCTAGAAAGACGTTATACCAAAGAAGAAATTCTTACCATGTATTTCAACGAATATGACTTCGTAAATCAGGCAGTAGGCATTGAGTCGGCAGCACATATATATTTTGATAAAAGTCCTTCGGATCTTAGCGTAGAAGAATCGGCGGTATTGGTTGGAATGTTCGTGAACTCTTCTTTATACAATCCTGTTCGAAATCCAGCCGGTGTAACCAATCGCCGAAATGTTGTACTAGGCCAAATGCACAAGTATAAGTTTATAGACAAAATACAGCGCGATTCGCTTATGGCAAAGCCATTGGATATAAGGTTTACCCCACAGGGACACGATGAGGGAATTGCTACTTACTTCCGTGAATATGTCCGTGAATTCACCAATACATGGATAAGAGAGAATCCAAAAAGCGATGGTAGCTATTACAATATGTATAGCGATGGGCTGAAGATATATGTTACTTTAGACTCTAAGATGCAAGAGCATGCAGAGAAAGCTATAGATGAACATATGCGAAATTTACAAAGGCAATTCGACGTACAGAATAAGAATAATGCTACTGCACCTTTTAGAGGGATAACCAAGGAGCAAACCAATGGCATTATAAATGCTTCTATGCGTAGAAGTGATCGTTGGCGTGAGATGCGTGAAAAAGGTATGAGTGAAAAGGAAATAGTAGACTCATTCCATAAAGAAACACGCATGCGAATTTTTTCATGGGGAGGTGATATCGACACCATTATGAAACCCATCGACTCCATTCGTTACTACAAGTCTTTCCTACAAGCATCCATGATGTCGATGACACCACAAACCGGTGAGGTAAAGGCTTGGGTAGGTGGAATAGACTATAAACATTTTAAATACGATATGGTTCGTAAAGGAAAGAGACAAACAGGCTCTGTTTTTAAGCCGTTTGTATATGCTACAGCCATAGATCAAATGCACTTGTCGCCTTGCGATTTATTTCCGAACACATTATATACTATAGAAGCAGGTAAGTATGGGTTGTTGAAACCTTGGACTCCTAAAAATGCTGGGGATAAGTATGGTGGAATGCTAACTTTAAAAGAAGCACTTGCGCAATCGGTTAACACGATTTCTGCAAGGCTTATGGATAGAGTAGGACCTGTACCAGTGCTTGAATTGATCGAGAAGATGGGAGTAGATACGCATGGCATGCCAGAAAGTCCATCTTTAGGTTTAGGAGTTGCCGATATTTCGGTGTACGAAATGGTAGGTGCGTACAGCGTATTAGCAAATAAAGGAGTTTACGTTAAGCCCTCATTAATCCAACGTATAGAAGATAAAAACGGAACCATTCTATACCAAAACACTCCAGAAACTCGCGATGTGATGAGTGCCGAAACGGCTTACGTAACGGTAAAATTGATGGAAGGAGTTACAGTGAATGGATCGGGAACGCGATTACGCCACAAGTGGGCGGTGAATTCGCCAGTGTATAAAAACGCTATTACGGGTTACCCATATGCTTTTGAAAATCCAATAGCAGGTAAAACAGGAACTACACAAAATCAAAGTGATGGTTGGTTTATAGGGATGGTTCCCGATTTAGTAACCGGAGTATGGGTTGGTGGCGAAGACCGTGCTACTCGTTTTTCAAACTTAGCCTATGGACAAGGTGCTACAATGGCACTGCCTATTTGGGGCTTGTATATGAAAAAATGTTATGCAGACGAAGAGTTAAACATATCGGATGGAGAGTTCGAAGCACCTGAAGTATTGACTATTGAAACCGATTGTGATAAATATAAAGCTAAAGATAGTACCAACGATGAGTTAGAATGGGAAGATCAATTAGACTTCTAATAAAGTTTCTTAAACTAGCTTTATAATTATTTAAAAAGCAAAAATTCTTTATTGTAGAATTGGGTCTCTATTTTTCCTCATAATTTTTCGGATGGAAGCCATTATATTTTTTGTATTTTTAGGGAAAAATTAGCGAGACTATGATTACAAAAACTGTAAAGGATGTCCAAGAAGCTTGTCGCGGCGTGAAAGATGGTATGACTATCATGTTTGGGGGGTTCGGATTATGCGGAATTCCTGAAAATGCTATAGCAGAATTGGATCGATTAAATATTCAAGAACTTACCTGTATATCTAACAATGCTGGAGTAGATGACTTTGGCTTAGGATTATTGCTTAGAAAGAAGCAAATAAAGAGGATGATTGCCTCTTATGTAGGCGAGAATGCAGAGTTCGAAAGACAAATGCTTTCTGGAGAAATGGAGGTAGACCTTGTGCCACAAGGAACTTTAGCACAACGTTGCCAAGCCGCACAAAGCGGTATCCCAGCATTCTTCACTCCAGCGGGATATGGAACCGAAGTAGCCGAAGGAAAAGAAACTAGAAAGTTTGGAGATAAACACTATGTATTGGAAGAAGCATTCCAAGCAGACTTTTCTTTTGTAAAAGCATGGAAAGGCGATACCGCAGGAAACCTAATTTTTAAAGGAACAGCAAGGAATTTTAATCCAGTGATGTGCGGTGCTGCAAAAATCACGGTAGCTGAGGTAGAGGAGCTGGTACCAGCAGGAGAATTAGATCCAAATCAAATTCACATTCCAGGAATCTTTGTACAGCGCATATTCCAAGGCGAGAAGTTTGAAAAGAGAATTGAACAATTAACCGTTAGAAAGAAATAAGATGGCACTTACCAAAGAACAAATAGCACAACGAATTGCTAAAGAAGTAAAAGATGGCTATTACGTAAACTTGGGAATAGGTATTCCTACTCTAGTAGCCAACTATGTACGTGATGATATAGAAGTGGATTTTCAAAGCGAAAATGGAATCTTGGGCATGGGGCCTTTTCCATTGGAAGGCGAAGAAGATGCAGATTTGATCAATGCAGGTAAACAAACCATTACGGCATTGCCAGGAGCGGCTTATTTTGACTCTGCTATGAGCTTTGCAATGATTCGTGGACAGCATGTAGACCTGACTATTTTAGGAGCTATGGAGGTGGCACAAAATGGCGATATAGCCAATTGGAAGATTCCAGATGTAATGGTGAAGGGTATGGGAGGCGCAATGGACTTGGTATCATCGGCAGAGAATATTATCGTTGCTATGCGCCATACCAACCGTGCAGGTGAATCTAAATTGCTTAAAGAGTGTGCTTTACCACTAACAGGCGTAAACTGTGTAAAGAAAGTGGTTACAGATTTATGCGTAGTAGAAATAGTAGATAATAAATTTAAACTGCTAGAACGTGCTCCAGGAGTAAGCATAGAAGAAATTAAAGCCGCAACAGAAGGCGAGCTAAT
>DATGSX010000142.1:0-3059 GCA_035302145.1 Flavobacteriaceae bacterium
AACTTTTTCGTAGTTCCAAAGCTCTTTAAGTCTTTCCTCTAAGTCTTTTCTGTAAGGGATTTTGTTTAAGTAATCGAAAGTAACTTCGTTTTGAGCTTTCACCCATTTTCCGGTTTCTTCGCTACGGTCGTCTTCTAACCAACGGTATGGGTCGGCTACTTCTTCACCAAAGTAAGTATCTACTACATCACCTTTTTTGGTTTCAGGATAGTCTAATTTACTGCTCACTTCTTTTGAGCCTTCATTACACGATACCAAGACCAAGGCTAGTATCGATGGAAGAATTAATTTTTTCATAAAATTGATAGGGTTGTTTTTCAACCCAAATGTACTAAAAAATAAAGATACGCACAGCTAAGGCCAGATTTTGAGTTAAATTTGATTAGCAACTTACGCCGATAATTCAACTTCCTTCAGTTTTCAATATATGGTAATTCATAAGCTATGTTCTTAATCCTACCATTTGTATCGGTTGTCACAATAAAAGCTTGTAAATCATCGAAGAATGTCCCTCGAATAAACACCCATTTCGTTCCTTCTTGAAGATGTCTTACATTTGGGATTTCCTTTTTCTTAACGGGATAAAGAACGTTAAGAGCGTTTTCGAATAGTTGAGCGGATTCTTCATTATTAAGAAGAAAGTCTTTTTTAACCAATGATAGAAGTGCCGGGAACTCTTGATTAGAGCAACAAGACCTAATCTTGGTTACAGAGTCATTATGAATATTAATTCCTGATTCAGAATAGGTGCTGGATTCGGTAGGGATATAGCTAATTTTGACTTCAGCCTTGAAGAAAGTGCCATAAAACACTTTAGCCGTTGTTTCTTTATCCACCACTTCTGGCTGTACATAAACATTACTTCTTACAAAGGCTTCAATACGTTTTTGATCTAAGGAATCTACAACTTGAGCAGAAAGGTTTGACAAAAACACTATAAATACGAAACAAGTGCTAAGGACTTTCATTTTTTACTACAATATAGCAACTAAAGCTATTTTAGCTTAAAATACACCGCACAATTCTGCACATTTTAACTTTTCTCCTCTATATATTTAAGTGCCGACTGACGTTTCACTCTAGAGTTTGATATGGTTGATGTATAGAATAAAAAATGCTTATTAAACTTGAGTTTGAGCTCAAGTTTAATAAGCATAGGCAATCCTTCCTATTAATCGTTTTTAATAACTAATGATAGGCATAAAGAATGCCAACAATATATGTACGGTTATCAGTCGCTGAATCATTTTCTCGTTTTTCTCAGTCTTGAAATAACTTACAATACAAAAAAGAAGATTTATAAACATTACGACTATTCCTACTATTTCAAAAAGTGGGTTGTCCGCTAAAGCTATCAAGACCATATAAGCGAAAGCTAAATAAAAAATGATGTCTGAAGCGATTAGATATCTCTTGATTGGCAGATCTTCTCGAAGGCTTTTAATTAAAGAAGATGGAATAAAATATACTGCCCCTATCAATCCAGCTACAACCACAAGATGTCTATAGTTGGTGCTTATTTTATCTTTAATTATAAAAAACCATAAAACAACTGCTAAAAAATATACTGCTACAGAAATAGCTCTTATGGTAAACTTATTTTTCATGAGTTTTATACAATCAATATATCTAAATCAACATTTCCCCTAAACAAATTAATAAAAACCTAACAAATGCTAAAGATTAAAACCTTTTATGCTTCCTTAAAGTATTGACCAAAAAAACATAGTTTTATTTACCACTAAGAAGCGTAGCCATCCTCTCTGCAATTTGAACAGTGTTAGTTGCTGCACCTTTTCGCAGGTTATCACTCACAATCCACATATTCACTTCCTTTGGATTTCTTGGGCTTTTTCGAATTCTTCCTACAAACACCTCATCTTTATTGTGGCTATAAATAGGCATCGGGTAAGTGTTGGTAAGAGGGTTGTCCTGAAGTTTTATTCCTGGGGTATCGTGAAGCAATCGGCGTAGTTCGCTAATGTTTGGCTCTTTCTCGAAAGTCATCGTAACACTTTCAGAGTGACCACCAACTGTAGGAATTCGAACAGCTGTGGCTACAATTTCTATAGAATCGTCGCCAAGTATTTTCTGTGGTTCGGTCATCAGCTTCATTTCTTCTTTTGTGAAGCCATTGTCCTCAAAGACATCGCAATGCGGGATAGCGTTTCGGTAAATTGGATAAGGGTATACCATATTGGCTTTTTCACCTTTCTCTTCACTTTCCATTTGTTCCACCGCAGCTTTTCCTGTACCGGTTACAGACTGATAGGTAGATACTATCAACTTTTCTATTTTAAAAGCTTTATGCAATGGTGCCATGACCATAGTTAACTGTGTAGTAGAACAGTTTGGATTGGCGATTATTTTATCTTCTAATGTAAGCGTATCCCCATTGATTTCAGGAATAATCAATTTAATATGTGGATTCATTCGCCATGCAGAGGAGTTATCTATTACATAGGTTCCTTTGCTAGAAAAAACAGGTGCCCATTGCGTAGAAAGTGCACCCCCTGCGGAAAGCAATGCGATGTCTGGCACTTTCTTTACTGCCTCTTCTATGGTAATAATTTCGTATTCTTTATCTCGGAAAGTAATTTTACGTCCAGCAGAGCGTTCCGACGCAACGGGAATCAGTTCGGATATTGGAAAATTTCTCGCCTCAAGCACTTGCAACAACACTTCGCCTACCATTCCGGTAGCACCAACTACAGCTACTTTCATTTTGAATATATTTTACGTCAAAAATACGCAATCCCAATAGGCAGAAAAAGAAAAACCACCTTATTTAGATAGAATAAGGTGGTTTTAAGGTTATTATATGAATAGTGTAGCGGTTGCGCTACTTCTTTTTATTGCTTTTTCAATAAGTCTCGAATTTCTGCCAACAGTTCTTCTTGTGTTGGACCAGCTGGTTCTGCTGGAGCTTCTTCTTCCTCTTTCTTTTTGAGAAGATCTTTTACTCTAGCGTAAGACTTAACAATCATAAACAGTATAAATCCAACGATAATCAAGTTGATTATAGTGTTAATCCATTTACCATATAGGATTGCGTTCTC
>DATGSX010000143.1:0-14873 GCA_035302145.1 Flavobacteriaceae bacterium
TCATCGCCTTGTACATTTACCACAATATCCACATCCATATCAGCTACAGCTTCTGCAATTCTATCGCTTCCAGACTCATGCTCAGCTTTACTTCGCAATGCTTTCCCACCATATTCCACCACCGCATCGTATATAGTGTCGCTATCGGTAACCACATATACTTCATCGAATAAACCGGTGTTTTTAGTAGCCTCATAGGTACGGATAATAACTGGTTTTCCTTCTAAGTCCTTCATTAGCTTTCCTGGGAATCTAGATGCTGCATAGCGTGCAGGAATCATGGCAATAATTTTCATAGAAATAGTTTTGATTTATACAAAAATACAAATATTGTTGGTGTGTTTACTTTTCAATCAATCGATGTTAAAAATCCTCACTGTCGGCAAAGAACTCGTTATTAAACCCAATTAAATAGAGTTTTTTCTCTGCTCGTGTAACGGCGGTATACAACCAACGCAGATATTCTTTGTTTACACCATCTGGAAGGTAAGGTTGTTCAACAAACACAGTATCCCATTGTCCACCTTGGGATTTATGGCAGGTAATGGCGTAAGAAAATTTTACTTGTAAAGCATTAAAGTATGGATTCTTACGTACTTCTTGGTATTTTTTATAATTGGAGTTTAAGTGTGCATAATCGGCCATAACCTCTTGGTATAGCTTATTGCTTTCCTCGTAGGTTAGCGATGGCGATTCAGAGGTTAATGTATCTAAGATAATAACGGTTTCGAAAGATCCCATTTTCTGATAATCAATCAAGCGCACTTCTACTTTTGCAAATCTAAATCCATAAAGCTCTTTTATGTTTCTAATCCTAAGAATTTCGATAATATCTCCATTAGCAATAAAACCCGCCTCGGAGTTTGCCTTTACCCAAAAGTAATTGTTTTTAACCACCATCAAGTTATCCCCCGCTGCTAGTTCACTTTCTTGAAGCAGGATGCGACTTCGGATATTCTGGTTATATAAATTTGCTCGTTTGTTCGAACGAACGATAAATACACTGTCTTGGTCCCTATCACTAGAATAGCTCTGTTGAATGGCATCCATTAGTTCATGTCCATCCAAAGGGCGTATCACATCGGGCATGCCAACATGTCGGAGTTTCATAGCTTCATAAAAACCGTCTTGAATCCTCTTGCGGATTTCGGTAGCGTTTACTAAAATCCCACTATCAAGTTCTTGACGTACCACTTCATTTAGCTCTACTTCCATCACTTTCTTATCAAAATACATTTCCAAGGTACTTCGCTCTAAAGCTGGACTTATATCAAGACGAACTGGTGGTAATTGCGCCGTATCTCCAATTAAAATCAGTTTACAATTTATTCCTTGGTCTACATAAGTAATCAGATCATCTAGCAAGGAACTGGAGTTAAACATATCGCCCGAGGTATCGCGATCGGGTATCATAGAGGCTTCATCGACAATGAAGATGGTATTCTTGCTTTTGTTTTTCTGTAAGGTAAAACTAACCTTACCACCACGTTGATTTTTCGGATAATAGATACGTCTGTGAATGGTAGATGCCTCTCTTCCAGAGTAATTGCTTATAACTTTAGCCGCACGACCTGTAGGTGCAAGCAATACTGCCGATTTAAAAACATGCCATAGGTTTTTGACAAGTGTACCGATTATTGTAGTTTTACCCGTTCCGGCATAACCTTTGAGGAGGAATATACTGTCTTTGGAATCGTCCAAAACGAAATCAGTAAGACGTTGTAATGCTATTTCTTGATTATTGGTTGCCGTATGAGGGAAATCTTGAATAAGTAAATGGTAGAATTCTCTTTTAGTCATTAATTTATTACTAGATTGGATTTCAAAGATAGGCATGTTTTATTGGCATTTGACTTTTACCAATAAAAATTTATTGTAGATTTGCTTTTATTGACATTTAAAAAATTACCTTAAACTATATAATAATGAGAATTGTCACACGAATAGTACTCTGGGCAGTAATTGCCTTCTTAGGCTGGAAACTTGTAAAAGCGATTAACGGACCAGTTGAATTTAACAAGGTTAAAGAGGTTCGATATGCCAAAGTAATCGAAAAGCTGAGAGACATTCAGTCTGCACAGCTAGCTTACCAAAGCCTAAACGGTAAGTTTGTAGGGTCATACGATAGCCTTATTCAGTTTATCGACACGGCACAATACGCTATCACCACTAGAAGGGATACCAGCTTTGCCGATAGAGAAAGAAACATCGCTTTCGGTTTAGACCCAGAAGATGGGGGTTACTATTTAGAGGAGATAATTGTAGATACGATTGGCTTTAAAAGCGTAAAAGATTCATTGTTTGCAGGAACCGATCGATATAAGAACATGATGAAGCTTCCTTATGATTGGGCTTCGGGTGAAATTGAGCTAGATGCTGGGTTTATAGAGCGAAAAGGCACAAAATATGCTGTTTTCCAAGCAAGAGTTGCAAAAGAAAGCATCTTAAAAGACCAAGACCCTAATTTAGTAGCACAAGAAAACCTTATCCAATCGGTGGATGGAGTTAATGGGCCATATATCCAAGTAGGAGATATGAATGAAATCAATACCAGTGGAAACTGGCCAGAATTCTATGATTCAAGAAGAAGGAAAGAATAACGATACTATCACTACAAAGAATAAAAGACTGTCTGTTCAAATTTCTTTGACTGGACAGTCTTTTTTAATCTCTTGCGCAAAAACGAATAAAGTAGAATGGAAAGCGCAGGAACGATGGCTTTATTCTCTTTCGCGTCCAGATGAATTATTAAATAGAACCATTCGTATTCTAGAAAACTCCAGTTTAGATTTAAGCCAGATAACGGAAGTCAATCTTTTTTATCACACCCCACTATATACCCTAGTGCCTAGCGAGATCTGGGATGACGAAGATCCAGCGCTCTATTTAAAGTATACGCTAAAAACCTTCCCCCACGATTTTATAGCCCACGAAACCATCCTAAAAGGAAAAACAAACTTGGTTTACATACCCTTCGTAAATCTAAACAACTATTTCTTTGAGAAGTTCGGAAGTTTTCACTATTATCATGCTTTAGGCCCTTGGATAGATTACTGTGCAGAGGTAATTGGTGAGAAAACAGGAGTTTTTGCAAACTTCACCAGCAAACAGCTAGATATAGTAGTATTTAAAGATGGTGCCTTGCAATTAGCCAATTCTTTTGAATACCATACTCCCGAGGATGTGGTGTATTATGTACTGTTTGTATACGAACAAGTAGCGCTGAGCACAGAGGAAACCCCTATTTATATTTCCGGAGCAGTCAGCCAATCTACCGCAATACATTCAGAGCTTTACACCTACATTAGACATGTCGAGTTTATACCGACCTATAAATTATCCATAAGCCGCTTGGGCAAAGAAAAAGCCCACAAAGAATTATTACTAAAACTAGGATTACAATGCGCATCATATCAGGAAAACATCAAAGAAGAAAAATAACACCGCCAAGAGATCTCCCTGTACGACCTACAACAGATATGGCGAAAGAAGCATTATTTAATATTCTTGCTAATAGAATTGACAGTTACACTACCTTAAACGTACTAGATCTTTATTCAGGAACAGGAAGTATCAGCCTAGAATTCGCTTCTAGAGGTGCAAAATTGGTAACTAGTGTCGATACCAATAACAAGTGTATCCGATTTGTAAAATCTACCTCCGAAGAGTTAGAATTACCTATTCAAACCATTCGCATGGCAGCAGAGCAATTCGCATCTAAATTAAATCTATCGTACGACATTATTTTTGCCGATCCACCGTATGATATTTCTGATGAAGAATTGATGGAGTTATCCGAAGCTGTTTACGACAATTTATTGGTCGAAGGTGGAATATTTATACTAGAACATTCTAGACGTGCCTTAAGGGATGTTGAGGAGCTACCGCATCAAACCGATTTACGTAGGTATGGCAATACTAGGTTTAGATTTATTGAAAAGAAAAATAAAGCAGGTCTATAAGCCGGATTCTGTACTATAAATAGCCCTTATCATTTATCTGGATGTATAATTGCTTATACACTCTAGCTGCCTACCCTCTTGCGTAGGGCGGGTACCCTAAAATACAAGTATACGTGGCATTTCACCGCATAGAGTTTGCCTGCTTTCACTACAGCATTACCTGTACCTTCTCTCTGTTGCACTAGTCCTCCTCCAGCCTAAGTTGGAGGGACGGCCGTTAGCCGCTATGCTTCCCTGTGGTGTCCGGACTTTCCTATCGCATCAAGCGATGCAATCGATAAGGCGACCTGCTCCTGCAAAAATACAACAATTCTAAATGCAAACCTAGCACTAAACCCAACGAGAGTGTCTTAGTAGCATCCTTTTAGACAATTACGAGCAGGATAAAATTATATCCCTTATTATTGTTTTATTAATGAGGCCACATCCTTATATTTGCATGGAAGCTTATGGAACATTTTATAGTATCAGCCAGAAAACATAGACCTACAGAATTTAACGAAGTAGTAGGCCAGCGTACCATTACGTCTACGCTTGAAAACGCTATTGCTAGCGGACAACTTGCACAAGCCTTACTCTTTACCGGACCAAGAGGTGTTGGTAAAACCACCTGTGCACGAATCTTAGCAAAAAAAATAAACGAAACCAGTGCCGATCAAACGGATGAAGACTTTGCGTTCAATATCTTTGAACTCGACGCCGCTTCAAATAACTCGGTAGACGATATCCGAGAATTAATCGATCAAGTACGGGTACCACCACAAGTAGGAAAATACAAAGTCTATATCATAGACGAGGTGCACATGCTCTCAACAGCCGCATTTAACGCGTTTCTAAAAACACTAGAAGAGCCACCAAACCACGCCATCTTTATCTTGGCAACTACCGAGAAACATAAGATAATACCTACCATACTTTCAAGGTGTCAAATATTTGATTTCAAGCGTATTAGCGTATTAGATATAAAGGATCACTTACAGAGCATTGCAGAGAAAGAAGGGATTACAGCCGACGAAGATGCCCTGCATATCATCGCGCAAAAAGCTGATGGTGCTTTGCGAGATGCCTTATCTGCCTTTGACCGAGTAGTTGGTTTTTCTGGAAACCATTTAACCCGAGAAGCCGTTGCAGAAAGCTTAAATGTACTGGACTATAGTTATTACTTTGAGATTACCTATCTCCTATTAAAAAACGACATTCCCAATACGTTTTTAGCGTATAATATTATCTTGAATAAAGGATATGATGGCCATGAGTTTATACGAGGCCTAGCTTCGCATTTTAGAGATTTATTAGTAGGTCAAAATGAAGCTACCATTGCCCTATTGGAAGTGAGCGATAATGTAAAAGAAATGTATTTAAAGCAATCCAAAATGGCTTCAACAAACTTCTTAAAGAAAGCCATTAGCCTTGCTAATACATGCGACCTTGCTTACAAGAACAGCCAAAACCAAAGGCTACTAGTAGAGCTTTGTTTATTAGAAATAGCTTCTCTTACCTCTACAGAGGAAAAAAAAAATGAAGTAGAAAGGGTAATCCTAGCGCCTGATGCGATAACACGTGGTCCGGAATCCCCTATTCTATCCCCTGCAAAGGAGACAACAAAGCCTAAGGAAGAAGTACCAAAGGAAAAATCAACAGAGGCTTCAAAACCAGCGCAAGCACCAACACAAGAGGAGAAAACTTTAGATACGGAGCAAACCGACCATATTTCTGTTACAGAGGAAATACCGCACACTGAAGAAAAATCGGTGGAGAAAGAGGTAGTAGAAAAATCGGCAGAGAAGGACACCAACGCCCCTACTGCTACACCAACTATAACTTCGAAAGAAGCTACGACCACAATGGCCAAAGAGCCAGTTAAAACAACAAAACCTACAAAACGAAGAGTTTCGTCTTTATCTCTTAGTAGTGTAGAAAAGCGACAAAAGATTAAAAAGGAGGTAGAAGCTAGAAAGCCTGCCCAAGTAGATTTACCGAAAGAACCTTTTACACAAGAAGAGTTTGAGAAAGTTTGGAAGGCTTATAGCGATAAAGTAAGTAAAAAGCGCAAGCACAACCTATCCTCTCATTTAAGCATGGCCATGCCTCAAATAAAAGGCAACAAAGGCTATGTGGAATATCCGAACAATACCATTAAAATTGAGGTAGAGCGAAACCTTGGTAGTTTGTTGGATTACGTTAGAGAGAAGTTGCAAAATTATGATTTTGACTTAGAGATTACGGTAAACGAGGTGGTTACTAAAAAGTACACCTATACAGATAGAGAAATCTACGAGAAGATGACGGAAATGAACCCTAAGCTAGATCAGTTCCGTCGAACCTTAGACTTAGATTTTCAATAAATTATAAAACCTAAATCCAAATACCATCCGCTTTATAGAGTTTCCTATAAAGCGGATTTTTATTTGGCTTAGTACAAAATCTTTAGCCAAACTAGCAAACAGGTACAAGGAATCACCCCCCTAAACTCTACTTGGAATCCCTTATAAAAACCTATTTATTTTGCGTATTTTTGCAGACATATGAAATTCAATATTACATCCGACTTTGAGCCTAAAGGCGATCAACCAGAAGCAATAAAACAGTTGGTTTCTGGAATAAAGAATAACGAGAAGTACCAAACCCTTCTAGGGGTAACCGGTAGTGGAAAAACCTTTACTATGGCCAACGTGATCAACGAATTGCAACGCCCTACCCTTGTACTAGCTCACAACAAAACCTTAGCAGCACAATTGTATAGCGAATTCAGCAGTTTCTTTCCAGAAAATGCCGTCGAGTATTTTGTTTCCTATTACGATTACTACCAGCCAGAAGCTTATATGCCAAGTGCAGGGGTTTATATTGAAAAAGACCTTTCGATAAATGAGGAGATTGAAAAATTGCGACTTAGTGCTACCTCTGCCCTGCTTTCAGGACGTAGAGATGTATTGGTAGTAGCCTCGGTTTCTTGTTTATACGGTATTGGAAATCCCGTTGAATTTCAAAAGAACGTTATTTCCTTAGAAACAGGACAAATCCTTTCACGAACAAAGTTCCTACACCAACTTGTACAGGCGTTATATTCTCGTACCGAAGCCATGTTTTCGCATGGAAATTTCCGTGTAAAAGGCGACACGATAGATGTGTATCCTAGCTATGCAGATCATGCGTTTAAAATTCACTTTTTTGGTGATGAGATTGAAGCGATCGAACTTTTTAATCCCGAAACAAACGAGTTTATTGGCGAGAATGACAAACTTCAAATCTACCCAGCCAATATGTTTGTTACTTCCCCAGATATTTTACAAAATGCGATTAAGGATATTCAGGATGATTTGGTGAAGCAAATAGATTATTTTAAAGAAGTTGGAAAACACCTCGAAGCCAAACGTTTGGAAGAACGTACGAATTTTGATTTAGAAATGATCCGAGAGTTAGGCTATTGTAGTGGGATCGAAAATTACTCCCGCTATCTAGACCAACGAGAGCCAGGAACACGACCGTTCTGTTTATTAGACTATTTCCCAGATGATTATCTGATGTTTATCGACGAGAGCCACGTATCCATACCACAGGTAAGAGCCATGTATGGTGGCGATAGAGCAAGAAAAGAGAACCTAGTAGAATATGGTTTCCGACTTCCAGCAGCAAAAGACAACCGCCCATTAAAGTTCGAGGAGTTTGAAGAGATTCAGGAACAAGTGATATATGTGAGTGCAACCCCTGCGGATTATGAATTAGAAAAAAGCGGTGGTGTCTATGTAGAACAAGTTATCCGTCCAACCGGATTATTAGACCCTGTGATTGAAATTCGACCTAGCTTAAATCAAATCGATGATTTACTAGAAGAAATCCACATACGAGCACAAAAAGACGAACGCGTGTTGGTAACCACATTAACCAAGCGTATGGCAGAAGAACTCACCAAGTATTTAATCCGTATGCAAGTGCGTTGCCGTTATATACATAGTGATATCGATACCTTAGAGCGAGTAGAAATCATGCAGGATTTGCGCAAAGGATTATTCGATGTGCTTGTCGGGGTAAACCTACTACGTGAGGGCTTGGATTTACCAGAAGTATCCTTGGTAGCTATTCTAGATGCCGATAAGGAAGGGTTTTTACGTAGCGAACGTGCGCTTACCCAAACCATAGGAAGAGCAGCAAGGAATTTAGAAGGAAAAGCTATTATGTATGCCGATGTTATAACCAACAGCATGCAGAAAACTATCGACAGCACAAATTATAGACGTAGCAAACAAATTCAATACAACGAAGAAAACAACATCACCCCTACCGCGATTAAACGATCGTACGCTAATAGTTTAGCGGATTATAGAGAGTTGAACACTTCGACGATAGATCCAGTGTTAAAGGCTGCAGAAGAGAGTGTTCAATATCTAAGTAAAGCGGATATCGAAAAGAAAATTCGAGAGACTAGAAGGGCTATGGAGGCAGCTGCTAAAGAATTGGACTTTATCATGGCCGCACAATTACGTGATCAAATGCAAGCCTACCAAGAGCAATTGGACAGTGCTAACTAATAAAATCTTACTATTTTCTTTATGCGTATTCAAGCCTCCCTACTTTTAAGTATAATTCTTTTATCAGGGTTGCAAGCTATTGCCCAAGAAACCAATATAGCAGCGCCCTTATCAATGGAAATTTCACCCGAACGTGCATGGTGGGATTTACAACACTATACGCTTAAGGTGCATGTAGATCCAGATAGCAAATCCATTGCGGGAAGCAACCAAGTTCGTTTTAAAGTGGTATCTGCCGGCACCCACAAAATGCAAATAGATTTACAAGAACCTATGCAGATAGATAGCATTCGCTATGCTGATAAAACGTTGGTGTTTGAAAGAGATCAAGCAGCACACTACATCAGCTTTCCGCCGGAAACCGTTTTTAAGAAGAACCAAATAGACTCTCTTAAAATCTACTTCTCTGGATCGCCTATCCAAGCTAAGAATGCTCCTTGGGATGGGGGAATTGTATGGGAAAAAGATAGCTTGGGTAATGCCTTCGCTGCCAGTGCTGTGCAAGGAATTGGCGCCAGTACTTGGTGGCCCACAAAAGAACACAATTACGATAAACCGGACGAAGGAGTAGATTTATATTATACTACGCATAAGGACTACAGCATTATTGGTAATGGAAAATTGGTGAATATAAAAGACGCTGGTGAGGATTTGCACACCTGGCATTGGCAAGTAAAAAATCCGATAAGCAATTATAACATAAGTTTCAACCTAGGAAAATATGCGGTAATCCAAGATAGCTATGAGGGATTGAATGGAAAACTAGACCTAACATTTTATCCGTTAGCTGCAGATAAAGAAAAAGCGGAAAAACACTTTGCTCAAGTAAAAGACATGTTAGAAGCTATGGAATTTTGGTTTGGCCCCTACCCTTTTTATGAGGACGGATACAAGCTTACCCAAGCACCTTTTGTTGGTATGGAACACCAAAGCAATGTGGCTTGGGGAAATGGCTTCCAACAAGGGTATACAGGAAACGACATGACGCAGACTGGCTATGGGATGACGTTTGACTTTATGATAGTCCATGAATCTATTCACGAATGGTTTGGAAACAGCTTTTCGTATACCGATATAGCCGATATGTGGTTGCATGAAAGCTTTACTACCTATGGAGAAGCCTTGTATGTAGAGTATTTCCACGGAAAAGAAGCTGGGCAGGCCTATACCAAAGGAACTCGCTGGCGCATACAAAACCAAGTGCCAATTCAAGGAGAATATGGCGTAGGGAGCAAACCTGGAATAGATATCTATTTTAAAGGAGCTAATATGCTGCTTACTTTGCGACAAATAATCGACGACGATACGATTTGGCGTGAAATTCTACAACATCTTCAAAGTAAATACCGACATAAGGTAGTAACATCGCAAGCAGTAGAACAAGAAATTGCAACAATGGCCAATCGAGACTTAAAATCCTTTTTCGATGTATACTTACGTCAAGCCCAACCCCCTACATTGCAATGGAAAGTAGAAAACAACCAGCTCCACTTTAGGTATACTGAGGTTCCCGATGACTTTACTATGCCCTTAAGACTTTATATTGCACAAGATCCGATGTGGATTTATCCCACAACCGAATGGCAAAATTCGACTATAAATCCAAACCAAGAGATTCATGTGGACTCCAATTTTTATATAAAAGTAAAAGCTGCTACAGAATCGGAATAACTTTTCCTATGTCCCCCTCTTAAAACTGATTTGTTAAGTCGGAAGTTTGCTAAAAATTCTGTAAATTGCAGTTCCTTTCGCTAGGGAAAATAAAACAATAACATTAAAGTAGATTTTTATGGCAGGACATAGTAAATGGTCAAACATAAAGCACAGAAAAGGTGCACAGGATAAAAGGCGAAGTAAAATTTTCACCCGTCTTATCAAAGATATTACAGTTGCTATAAAGGAAAACAACAACAACGGGGATCCGGAAACGAATCCAGCGCTACGTAACGCCATACAAAACGCTCGTGGTGAGAACATGCCGAAAGATAATATAGAACGAGCAATAAAGAAGGCAACGGGTGCAGATGCAGATAGTTACGATCAGATTACGTTTGAAGGATACGGACCACATGGGATCGCCATTTTTATTGAATGCACCACCGATAATACCAACCGAACGGTAGCCAACATCAGAGCTATATTTAACAAGCATAATGGTACCCTAGGCACCAATGGATCTTTAGAGTTTATCTTTAATCGAACCGGTGTGTTCACTTTCGATAAAGAAAACCTGGATTGGGATTTAGACGAATTGCAATTAGAACTCATAGAAGGCGGTGCTACTTCGTATGACGAAGAAGAAGAAATCTTTATTGTCTATACCGACTACAAAGATTTTGGTACCATGTCCGAGCTTTTAGAGAAACTAAAGCTAGAGCCTAAAAATGCAGAACTACAGCGAATTCCAGTGTCGACAAAAGAACTTGAGCTAGATAAAGCAAAAGAGATTCTAAAAATTATCGATGCTTTTGAAGACGATGACGACGTGCAAAACGTATTCCACAACATGGAAGCAACAGAAGAAGTGTTAGCCCATTTGGAATCCTAGTATAGAAATAAAATAGTAAGAATTTACCTATCGGACGATATTGCCAAATTGGCTCTTATCGTCCGATTTTTTTATGCAATCCATAAACCACCCCACAGTTTCAGACCTTAGATTATAGAGTTCATAGCTTTTCCTCTTGTAAAACATTTAGCAGTACCAGCCACTGGTTTAATGAATTTTTAACAACGCAAGTTTATTTGTACATTAGCCGATTCTAGTAAGAAATACAGCGGTTTACGCTAAAAATAGACGGTATAATAAATGGATAAAAAGAGAGTTGTCGACATCTTCATCGTTGGATTTGCTTTATTTGCCATGTTCTTTGGCGCTGGGAATTTAATTTTCCCCCCTATCCTAGGATTGGAGTCGGGTGCATCGTGGATGGCTTCCATATCAGGATTTGCCATTACTAGCGTTTTCGCCACCTTTTTAGGCATTATGACCGTGGTAGTTTCGGGAGATAATTTTAGTGACGTGGGCAATCGGATACATCCTATCTTCAGTGTCGTAATAGCCTCTATATGTATGTTGAGCATCGGACCGCTAATTGCCATACCTAGAACTGCTGCTACTACCTTTGAAGTCGGCGTACAGAGTATTTTCCCACAGACAAAACCATTGGTATCGTCTATCGTCTTTTTTACGCTAACCTTTATTCTTTCACTTTCTTCTTCGAAAGTGGTGAATATTATAGGAAAGTTCCTAACTCCAGTACTTCTTACCATCCTTGTTATCCTCATCATAAGCGGTATTATATCGCCAATAGATCCCAATTTAAATCTAGAACTTACCAATACCGAGGCTTTTGTATTAGGATTTAGAGAAGGATACCAAACTATGGATTTACTAGCATCCTTTATCATGGCAGGGATTATTATCGCAGCCATCAAAGGCAAAGGCTATACAGAGGAAAAAGAAAAAAAGAAGACTACGATCCTATCTGCACTAATAGCCATGACATTTCTGCTATTGATTTATGGTGGCCTGGTGTATTTAGGTGCTACCTCGGGTTACACAACCGATGACCATGTTTCTAGAACTGAATTGTTATTGCATATTTCTAACGGGATTCTAGGACCTAATGGGACCATTTTCCTAGCCCTTTGTGTTGGTTTGGCTTGCCTTACCACTTCTATTGCGCTAACAAGTGCTGTGAGTGATTATTTTAGCAAACTATCCAACCAAATCTTAAGCTATCGTCTCTTGGTAGCTATAGTATGTGTAATCAGTGGCTACTTATCGGTACATGGTGTAGAAACTATAATAAGCGTCGCCTTTCCATTCCTAGCGGTAATTTACCCAATAGTAGTGTGTATGGCGGTGTATATCGTGTTTTTCGGCAAGTTTGTACCGCATAAATCACCTTATGTAGCGGCGATTAGCATCACCTTTGTAATCGCAGTAATCGGGTTATTAGGAAACTTAGGAATAGCTGAAACTACTATGAACCAAATTTTGATTTCCATCCCTTTAAACAAATATGAGATTCCTTGGTTGTTACCATCATTTATTGGTTTTGTTTTATTGGCCGTTATAGCAAATAAAAAAGGATCACAAACTATATAAAACAATAGAAAATATAGGCTATTCGACAATATGCCATCCGAGATCGTCTAAAGAAAAAAGGCTTGTCTTCAAAAGACAAACCTTTTAATATACCTACCCTAATAACCTTATAGGATGTTATCTAACTCTAGATTTAGATTTTACACCTCTGCGATTTTGGGGTGTAAAAACATCGGACGGAAAAAAGGTGTCCGAAGGAAAGAAGTGATCGCCTGGGAAGAAGGTATCACTAGGAAAACTAGTGTCGCTTGGTAGGAAAATATCCGACGGCAAATTGGTTTCATCGCCCCAGTTCGTCCCATCAAAAAATACTAGCTGTCTGTTTCTATCCATTTTTAGTTTCGTATTATTCTCCTTTATTCGGCCATAAGCTCTCCTAGTACTTGCTGGTATAGCTCTTTCCTTAGAGTGATTTAGAACAATGCCATATACCCCCTCTTTGTTTTTAAAAACCTTCTCTACTTTAGCGCCTGGATATTTCTTTTCGGCACTAATAGAAATGTTTTTAAGTGTACTAGCGGATTGCACTTCCATGTAAGACCTGTTCTGTACTTGTTTAGAAAAGTCTCCCTTGCGTTGCACTTGCTGAACGCTCCTACTTTTTTCAATTTTAACTTGCGCATTCCCATTGGTAAAAAGGAAAAGCGTACATAAAATAATTCCTGATAATCGTAACATAATTTGGTTGTTTTTAAAGATTTATAATAGAATTTAATTGGTTTCTATCGCTATGCATGTTAATCCTATCTAGCCACTCCTGCTTTCCAACTCGCATATTGGTTTATTTATAAATAAAATAAACGTAAACTAACATTATGACAATCAAACATAACTATTTTTAGAATATTAAAATATTTTATCTATCTAATTAACTTATCCTCAACCAATAACCGCAATAAATAAAAGCTTTTATACCTGTAATGGATAATGGCTTACTATCTATTATTTTCCTTTCCATCTACAACCCACCTATTGAAACTAATGTTGATAAAGCCTTACGTCTTTTAAAATACCTATCCCTTCCTTCCATCTATCAAAATAAATTCCATAAGTTTAGACTTAAAAAGCACTACTCATGAGTTTATTGCCCGATAAATACGACACTTATGTTAAGTTTTTCCGTTTTATACTTAAATATTGGAATGCCGATCTTTTTTCAGAAGAGGAGGATAGTTTAAGCACGCTTGAAACTTCAGAGGAGCCCGATTGGGAACACAGTCCAGAGGAGTTAGTAGAAGATTTAAAGACTATGGGACCTACCTATATAAAGCTTGGTCAATTGCTATCTACACGACCAGATATGCTACCACAGCCTTACTTAGATGCCTTGGCCAGCTTACAAGATAACGTTGCTTCAGTGTCTTACGAGGAAGTAGAACAATTGTTTAGAGAAGAGATTGGGGATAGGATTTCTAAGGCATTTAAAAGCTTTACTAAAGAGCCTATGGCAAGTGCTTCTATAGGGCAAGTGCACGAAGCTGTCTTGCATTCTGGCGAGAAAGTAGCAGTCAAAATTCAACGACCAGGAATCAGAAAAAAGTTTGTAGAAGACTTGGATACGCTGATGGAAATTTCTGAAACAGCGGAGAAGCATAGCAAAACTGCCAGAAAGTTTTCTTTACACAGTGTTATCGAAGAGCTTCGATACATCCTATTGCAAGAGTTAGATTATCAGAAAGAAGCACAGAATTTAAAAGTGCTCAAAGAGAACATGAAGGAGTTTAAGCACCTATATGTTCCAGGTATTATTCCAAGTTACTGTTCACAACGCGTGCTTACTATGGAATTTGTAGACGGCTTTAAGGTTACCTCCCTATCCCCTTTTCAATTGGAAAGCCTTCCAAAAGAGGCGTTGGTAAACGACTTAATAAAAGGCTATCTAAAACAAATCATTGTAGATGGCTTTGCCCATGCCGATCCACATCCAGGAAATGTAAACATCACCAAAGACAATAAGCTTGGCTTGATGGATTTAGGAATGGTAGCAAGATTTAATAATCCAACCCAAGATGCCATTTTAAAATTGATGATAGGATTGGGAGATAATGATGGTGAGCAAGTAACCGAAACCCTTTTGTCCATCAGTACGTACGATGTCGATAAGGTAGATACCGATGCTTTCCGAAAGAAAGTTTCCCGACAGATACAGGAAAATGAATATAGCAAGGCAAAAGATTTAAAAACAGGACGGGCTATTTTGGACATCAATAAAATTGCAGCCCAATTAGATATTCATTTACCCGCTGAGTTGACGATTTTAGGAAAAATCCT
>DATGSX010000144.1:0-3538 GCA_035302145.1 Flavobacteriaceae bacterium
TATATTATTAGTTATAACTAAAAAATTAGTTATATTTGAATAAGCAAAAGAGATTTAATTATGAAAGAGTTGACCAAAGCAGAAGAGGAGATAATGCAAGTCCTCTGGGAATTAGAAGAAGCCAATGTAGCTTCTATAATCGATCAATTACCCGAACCGAAACCAGCCTACAATACGGTTTCTACTATTGTAAGAATATTAGAAAACAAAGGGTTTGTAGACTTTAGAAAGCAAGGTCGTGGACATATTTATTTTCCGATTGTAGCAAAATCGGACTATAGCAATCAGTATTTAAACAAGTTCTTATCAGGATATTTCCAAGGATCTTTTAAAAGCATGGTGTCATTTTTTGTAAAAAAGAATGATTTGAGCATGCAAGAGATGGAAGAGATATTAGAGATAATCGACAAACAAAAAATAGAAAAGTAATGGGAACAATTCTTATTCAAATAGTATTCTATCAGATGTTGTTTTTAGCGCTCTATGAAGTCTTGCTAAAACGAGATACGCACTATAATTTACAACGTTTCTATTTGTTGTTACTACCTGTGGTCGCTTTATTTCTGCCCTTTATTGTAGTACCATCCTTATCAGAAACCGTTTTAGAATCTTCTGGTATAAGTTTACCCGCTGTCATCCTTGGCGAGTCTGGAATAACAAGTGAAACTGTAACTACAACAACAGAAGCTATATCTAGTACAAGTTATTCTGTGTTGCTTATTCTTTGGGTTGTTGGTTCTTTCATTTCTGGTATATGGTCTATATGGAAATATCGTAAACTACATAACCTAAGAGCAAGTGCTAGTATAATTAAAAAGGAAGATTATAACCTTGTGATTCTACCAAACACCGACGTAGCTTTTTCTTTTAGAAACACAATTTATTTAGGCGAGGAGCTTAATGAAGAAGCTAAGAAAGTAATATTAAAACACGAGAAAGTACATGTTAAGCAAAAGCACAGTATAGATTTAGTATGGTATCAGCTGTTGCGGATTGTGTTTTGGTGGAATCCATTCGTCTATCTTTTTCAAAATAGATTACAAGCAGTACATGAATATATTGCCGATGCTGAGGTGGTGCAGTCCATAACAAAGAAAGAATATTACCAAAGTCTATTATCACAAGTTTTTAAAACCAACAACATCTCATTTACCAATACATTTTACAAACAATCTTTAATCAAAAATCGAATAATTATGTTACAGAAAATTAAATCACCTAGAAGGTTCAAGCTTAAATACTTATTAGTATTGCCATTATTGGCTTTTATGTTAGTTGTTGCGTCTTGTTCTAGTGACGAGCAAGTTCCAAACTCGGTTGTTGTAACCAAAGATATGCCTCAGCCTCCTCCACCACCACCTTTACCGCCGTTACCACCACCGCCATCAACTCCATTTAACGAAGTAGATAAAGTACCTGTTTTTCCTACCTGTGAAGGAAACTCTGACCTTATTGCTTGCATGAATGCGAAAATACAGGAGCATGTAGTTGGGAATTATAATAGCGACTTAGGTAAAGAACTAGGCTTAGAAGGTATACAACGCCTTGAAATTAAGTTTTCTATAGATGAAATAGGTGAGGTTGATGTTACTTATGTGAGCGGACCTCATAAAAAACTGTTGGAAGAAGCTAGACGTGTGGTAGAATCACTACCTCAATTTATTCCAGGGGAGCATAATGGGGAAAAGGTTAGAGTAGCTTATACTTTACCCATAGTATTTGAGGTAGAATCTTAGAAACAGAAACTTCTTAAATGTAAATCAACTATTAAATACCTTCTATGTCGTAATGATGTAGGAGGTTTTTATTTATACTTATTCCACTAAGGAAAACCTTAGACTTTTTTCCACCAATGTTATTTCCTTAAAAATTATTTAAAATCCCTTCTGCATTGCTTAAGTTTGTGAGGCTTCAATTATAAAACACAGCAAATTTATGTACACTGCAGATAAAACCTTTGCACAACAAGCAGATGCCGATGATGTATTGGCTTCTTTTCAACAAGAATTTCATAAGCCTAAAATGGAATCGGGCGAACCCTATTTATATTTTTGTGGGAATTCCCTTGGATTACAACCTACACAGACTGCAGGATATATTAAACAAGAGTTAGACGATTGGGCAAATCTTGGTGTAGAAGGACATTTTCATGCAAAGAACCCATGGAAACCTTACCATGAAAGCCTTGCCAAACCAATGGCAAAGATTCTTGGTGCAAAACCTTCGGAAGTAGTTATTATGAACTCGCTTACCGTGAACTTGCACCTAATGATGGTAAGCTTTTATCGACCAACAAAAACCCGATATAAAATTGTAGTAGAAAGCGATGCTTTTCCTTCCGACAGATATGCAGTAGCAAGTCAAGCAAAAATGCATGGATTAGATCCTGAAGAAACCATTATATGTTGGAAACCTAGAGAAGGAGAAGAGTTGTGCAGATTGGAAGATTTAGAAGCTATAATGAAAACCCATGGCGATTCGGTAGCTTTATTGATGATCGGAAATACTAACTATTATACCGGTCAATATTACCCAATAGAGCAGATTACAAAACTAGGACATAGTTATGGTGCGAAAGTAGGATTCGACTTGGCACATGGTGCTGGAAATATTTATCCAGATTTGCATAACGCAGGTCCAGACTTCGCAGTTTGGTGTACCTATAAGTATTTAAATAGTGGCCCAGGAAGTCTAGGCGGTTGTTTTGTTCACGAACGCCATGCTACAAATACCGATTTGGTGCGAATGGCAGGTTGGTGGGGACATGATAAAGCTACTCGATTTAATATGCGTCACGATTTTCTTCCAATTCCAGGCGCTGAAGGTTGGCAATTAAGCAACCCAGCCATATTATCTATGGTAGCAGTAAAGTCTTCTTTAGATGTATTTGACCGTGCAGATTTTCAACGTATCCGAAAGAAGTCTGTGCACATGACAGGATATTTAGAATATCTACTTAAAGAAGCGGATAGTAAAAACTTAAGAATAATTACACCAACTATTCCAGAAGAACGTGGTTGTCAGTTATCCATTCAAATCAAAGGAGCCGATAATCGAATGGCGAAGACCTTATTGGAAAATGGAATTATCTCCGATTGGCGAGAACCCGACGTTATCCGTTTGGCACCTGTGCCATTATATACTAGCTATCAGGAAGTATACGCTTTGGTAGAGAAGTTAAAACAAATCATAAAAAACTAAGTATGGTAAAGCAAGAGAAAATCATTGTAGTAGGCGCTGGATTATGTGGAAGTTTGTTAGGGTTGCGCATGGCACAATTAGGTTATGAAGTTACTTTAGTAGAACGTAGACCAGATTTAAGAAAAGTAAAACAGTCTGCAGGGCGATCGATAAACTTAGCTTTATCCAATCGAGGATTTGCTGCCTTGAATCTTGCAGGAATGAAAGAAACTGCTTTGGAAATAGGAATTCCCATGTATGGCAGAATGCTGCATAATACCAAAGGAGAAACTTATATGAGCCCGTATAGTGGAAGAAAAGGAAGAAGTATCTATTCCACCTCTCGTACACACCTTAA
>DATGSX010000145.1:0-8716 GCA_035302145.1 Flavobacteriaceae bacterium
TATGAGAAGCAAATGTCGTACTATGTAGATGGTGATTCAAAGATTGTTATTTAAAAGTAAGTGTTGACTGACATTCGAATAACAACAAAATAGTATGAATTAAAATTTTATAAAAAATGAAGAAAAAGTTTTTTAATGCTAAAATTTATCGAAACAGTGACGCAACTGAAATGATAGTTGAAGACGGGAGAATTACCCATCTAGGAACAAATTTGCCTAAATGTGATGAGGAGATTGACCTACAAGGAAAACTTGTCATGCCCCCTTACGTAGATCCCCACTTACATTTGGATTACGTATATACCTTGTCTGAACTAGGACAGGAAGGTGCTGGGTCAGGTACGCTGTTTGAAGCCATTGAGTTATGGCCAAAGTTCAAAGAGACTTTGACGGTAGATAGTGTGAAAAAACTTGCGCTAAAGGGTATTAAAGATGAAGTTTCTCAAGGTGTACAGCACATTCGTACCCATATAGATGTCACCGATCCTAACTTTATCGCATTAAAAGCGATGTTGGAATTACGTGAGGAAGTTAAAGATACGGTCGACATTCAAATCGTAGCCTTCCCACAAGAAGGAATGTATATGTATAAAGGTGGACATGAATTAGTAGAAGAAGCCTTAAAAATGGGAGCGGATGTAGTAGGTGGAATTCCACATTACGAACCTGCTAGAGAGTTTGGAGAAAAATCCATTCACGATATCGTTGCGCTCGCATTAAAGTACGACAAGCTTATTGATGTTCATTGCGATGAAACCGATGATACCCATTCTCGTTTTGTCGAGCTATTGAATGCGCTAGTACTCATGGAAGATTATGGTACGAGAACTACCGCAAGTCATACATGTTCCTTTGGTTCAGCAGACAATTCCTATGCTTTTAGAATGATGGATTTGTTTCAAAAGAGCAAGATGAACTTTATTTCCTGCCCAACCGAGAATGCTTATTTACAAGGTCGTCAGGATACCTATCCTAAACGTCGTGGATTAACAAGAGTAAAAGAGTTTTTGGAGTTAGGGATAAATGTTGCGTTTGCACAAGATTCTATAAACGATCCATGGTACCCGATGGGGAACGGAAATATGATGAATATTTTAGACAATGGGATGCACTTAGCCCAAATTATGTCCCCAGAAGAAGTAGAAACAAACTTCGACCTAATCACCTACAATGGAGCACGTTGTATGAATATCCACGATAGTTATGGATTGGATGTAGGAAAGCGAGCAAACTTTATTGTTCTAGATGAAAGTTCTGTTTACGAGGCCATCCGTAAAAGAGTAGATGTGCTAGCATCGGTACGTAATGGAGAATTCTTATTCCGCCGTAAAGAAGTAGCATATGATATTCCATTAAGTCTCTAAAAATATCGTTCTAAGAGAAAAAAGTATATTGTAAAATATAAGATAGCCGTACCTTTTTAATTGCCTAAAAGGATTCAATTGAGAGCTACGGCTATTTCTTGAAATTTTAATCAACGGAATTATGAGCAAACAATTTTCTGCGAGAAAAACTAAAGATGTTTTTCCGTGGTTGATTATGATTTTGATGTCATCGGTAACTTTCGTTGGAATTCTTTCTGAATTGATGCCTTCCGGAGTTCTTCCACTATTAATGGCTGATTTAAACATCAGCGAAGTGCAAACTGGAAACATGGTTGGGTATTATGCAGTAGCCTCTGCTATTTTTGCCATCCCTCTTATTTCATTGACCATGCAGTTCAATCGAAAGTATTTGTTGATGATTTTGCTTGGTGGGTTTGCTATTTCCAATATTCTAGCAGCTCTAACTTATAATTACACCTTTATAATATTCCTTAGGATTATAGGTGGAATCTGTGCGGGAGTAATGTGGCCCATGATTGCCGCTTATGGGATGCGAATGGTAGATGAAAAACATCATGGTAAAGCTATTGCCGTAATAATGGCGGGAACTACCCTTGGAATTAGTCTTGGAATGCCCATTATGACTGCTATAGGTAATAAATATGGTTGGCGAACTGAATTTATAGTTCTTGGGGGCGTTATAATTTTAATAGGCTTGATCAGTTTTTTCGCCTTACCTTCTATACCAGGCGAGAAACTTACTAAAAGCTCTTCACCATTTGCATTGTTAAAGATTCCAGCCGTATTAATAGTTCTATTACTTACGCTATTAGGTGTAATTGCACATTATGGCGTATATGTTTACATCACCAGTCTTGTAGATGATATTCAACTTGCGGGAGGAGTGGAAAGCGCGCTATTCTTCTTTGGAATAGGTTCATTAATTTCAGTGTTGTTGGCTATTAAATATACCGATCAATATTTAAGACAATTAACCGTAGCTATGTTTGGGTTGTTAATTTTTTCTATGCTACTATTTATTGTATTTGGCGGTATAAAAGGAGTGGGGCATTTAGGATTCTTTTTATGGGGAATTTCGTTTGGTCCGCTGGTTACCCTATTTCAAGCGGCGGTAAGTAAACAGGTTGAAACTGCCAAAGACGTAGCTACGTCTCTTCAGTCCTCTCTGTTCAACTTCTCTATTATGATTGCGTCTTCAGTTGCCGGAATAATGTTGGCTGTATATTCCCCTATGACTTTGGCTTACCTTGCTATTGCATTGTCGATTCCTGGTTTGATTATTTCCTTTTTTGCTAAAAACACCTTAAGCTAAACGAATGATATTTTTAGTCTAAGTGACTGTTTGTCTTATGGATAATAGTCACTTTTTTGTTTTATAGAGATTTTGATGGTAATGGTGAATATGAAACAAAACTAGGTTTAATAAAATACGTGAGGAGAATTATTGACTATTGCATAATAATAGAAAAAGATAGCAGAAGTCATTTACAAAAGAGATTTGCTTAGCTTTGTACAAATTATTCTTTATGTCCAAAGCGAAAGAGTTTTACAAACAAGATCATCAGCGATTTAAAGCGGAGCATAGTCGATTACGTAAGTATTTACTTGGCTTAAGTATAGCACGACTAATAGCCTTTGTTCTTATCATTACCACGATAATTGTTTTTCTTGACCAATCCATTTATTATATGCTTGGTATAGGGATACCTTTAATCCTTACTTTTTTCTGGCTATTAACAAAGTATAGCGATAAGAAAACAGAGGAAAACTACGCAATACAGCGTATGCAATTAAACGAATTAGAGTTGCGCGCTCTTGAAGGTGACTACAGCAGCTTTCCTAATGGTGATGTCTATCGAGATGCTAAACATGCATATAGCGAAGATATTGACTTGTTCGGAAAACAATCTTTCTTTCAATATCTTACAAGAAGTCAAACCAAAGAGGGAGAAATCTTTTTAGCAGATTTACTGAAGAAAAATAGTACAGAGAAGGTTTTAGAGAAACAGGAGGTAGTTAAAGATTTAGCTAAAAATCCTGAATGGCGCCACAATTATATGACCCTAGCTTCTATGATAGAAGCTAAACACAGTGTCTCTAGCCTAGCTTCTTGGCTGAAGTCATACACAAACTTTACTAAACCATTTTTCCGATGGTTGCCCAAAGTATTTTCTGTTTTAAGTATTGGCGTTCTTATATTGTTTGCTCAGAGTTTTATTAGTGTTTATATATTTCTAGGCTGGCTAGCAGTAGGTTTTATTATAACTAGTAAATATCAAAAACAAGTAGGGAAGTTAACACGAGAGTTAGGTGTATACCATGAGATTTTAGCAGGATATGCTAGGTTATTAAAGCAAATAGAAGTAGCAAACTTTCAATCGGATCTATTAAAAGAGAAGCAGTCGAAACTACAACAAGCCGATGGCACTACTGCATCGGAAGCTATTGCTAGATTGGCTAGGGCTCTTCAGAATTTGGAGCACGGCAGTAATTTGTTGGTAAAAGGAATAGGAAATCCTATGTTTCTTTATGATTTATGGGTGAGTTATCCTGTAGAGCAATGGCTAAAAGAACATGGTTCAAACGTCGCCACATGGCTAGAGATAACGGCATATTTCGAAGCACAAAATAGCTTAGCTACTTTGGCATATAATCACCCAGAATATAATTACCCACAGATAGCTGTAGACAATACTACTTTTCAAGCAAAAGAATTAGCTCATCCGCTATTGCTCGAAACAGAAGCTATACCTAGTGATGTAGAGATAGGTAAGTCAGATTTTCTGATTATTACAGGAGCAAATATGGCAGGGAAGAGCACGTTTTTACGTTCGGTTTCCTTAGCGATAATCATGGCAAACATCGGACTTCCTGTTCGAGCTAGGGAGATGACTTATACGCCTATTCCGCTTATTACTAGTATGCGTACCACAGATTCCTTAGATCAAAACACGTCTTATTTCTTTGCGGAATTAAAACGTTTACGATTTATAGTAGATAAACTTGAAGAACAAAAATGTTTTGTTATACTAGATGAGATATTAAAAGGGACCAATAGTACCGATAAGGCTGCAGGCTCTATCCGATTTATTAAAAAACTGGTTTCAATGCAAGCAACAGGAATGGTAGCCACTCATGATTTAAGTTTATGTAGTATAGCGGACCAAATCCCAAACATTAAAAACTTCTTCTTCGACACGCAGATTAAAGACGACGAGTTGTACTTTGATTATCGATTAAAACCTGGGATTTGTAGTGATAGGAATGCTTCGTTTTTATTGGAGAAAATGAAAATAGTAGAATAATGGATTCGTTCACGCAAGTAGTATTAGGAGCAGCAGTTGGAGAAGCGGCATTGGGCAAGAAAGTAGGTAATAAAGCCTTGCTTTATGGTGCTATTGCAGGTACTATTCCGGACTTGGATATTCTAAGTGGTTTCTTTGTTGATACAGTTACTGCTTTAGAGATTCATCGTGGCGTTACGCATTCTATACTATTTGCAGTATTTGGTGGCATGTTTTTCGGCTGGCTAGTTTCTCTATGGGAGAAAAAAGCCAGTTGGAAACAATGGTCTTGGCTGTTTTTCCTTGGTTTCTTTACGCATTCTTGGTTAGATGCGCATACAAGTTGGGGAACACAAATTTTTTGGCCGTTTGGTTATCAGATTTCATTCCGAAATATATTTGTAATCGATCCTCTTTACACCATACCTTTTGCAGTATTTTTGCTACTAGCTTGGATTTCGCCAGTCGGATCTGTAAAACGATCTCGCTACAATTGGTGGGGTATAGGTGTCAGTAGTGCTTACATGTTGGTAACGATTATTTTTAAGTTTGTTACTTACGATAAATTCGTACAAGCTTTAGAAGAACAGGAAATAGTCTATTCAACCATTCAAACCAAGCCTAGTCCTATGAATACTATATTATGGACAGCAAACGTACAAACCGAGGATGCTTTCCTTATCGGAGACTATTCCTTTTTCGATACCGAACCGATTCAATTTTATTCCCATCCTAAAAACCATGAGCTCTTAGGAAAATTAAAAGAAAATAAAGATGTGCAAAGGCTGATTAGAGTCACAGAAGATAAGTATACCATTGTTCAGAAAGAAGATGGGATTTATCTTAACGATTTGCGATTTGGCATGATTAGTGTAAAGCAGGATGGTGACAAATATGCATTTAGCTATAAAATAGAGGGCACAGTAGATGAGGTAGTAATTACCGAGGAAATAAAAGATAGAGAAGATGCCAAGAAAATGCTCTCAGACTTGTGGAAACGATTGTTAGGACGAAGGATTTAAGTGTTTTTATTTGGTAAAAAAGTACATTATTATATAAATCATTAAAAAGATATATTATGAGAACCTTTATTTTACTTCTACTAGTGTTTTCGACTAGTTTATATTCATGCACTTCAAGTGACGATGATAGCACCGACATAGATAAAACTTTAATCAGTCCACCTAGTTGGATACTAGGAACTTGGATAGATGTAGAAGGAGTATATGAGGTTGAAGGCTTTCGTTTTACCGAAAACAATATTATAGTGTATAAAGAAGGCTTGGAATACAGCCAAAATGATTTGATAGACGGCTACATAAATGCAGGTTTTATCATAAGCGTCGATCAAGAAGAGGAGGAAGGATGGTATAGAGTGCATTTTAATTACCCTTTAGAAGACGAGGTAACCTATAGTTTTGAACAACGTTCTAACACTACTATTATTTGGGTGGAAGGAGAGGCTGTTTACACTAAACAATAATACTTGAGTAAATAAAAAGATAAAGCGTTGTTATTTAGTGAATAACAACGCTTTATTAATAATTAATACACCTTTTTACTTCTTAGATAATTCGGTAAAATGGTGGAAGAACTGAGGAATGGTTTCGATTCCTTTCATAAAGTTCCAAACGCCAAAATGCTCGTTTGGTGAGTGAATCGCATCACTAGCTAATCCGAAGCCCATCAAGATAACTTTGCTGTCTAATTCTCTTTCGAATAAAGATACAATTGGAATACTTCCTCCACTGCGTTGTGGTATAGGAGTTTTGCCAAAAGTTGCTTCGTAGGCTGCTTCAGCTGCTTTGTAACCAACGTGATCGATTGGTGTTACGTAAGCTTGTCCACCGTGATGAGGTTTTACTTCTACAGTTACCCCTTTTGGTGCAATAGATTCGAAATGCTTTTTAAATAGCTCCGTAATTTTTTCCCAGTTTTGGTTCGGCACTAAACGCATACTTATTTTGGCATAAGCTTTACTAGCAATTACTGTCTTAGCACCTTCACCGATATAACCACCCCAAATCCCGTTTACATCTAGAGTAGGGCGAACCGAAGCTCGCTCATTGGTAGAATAGCCTTCCTCACCATAAACTGCATCGATGTCTAATGCTTTTTTATAATCATCTAAATCAAATGGTGCCTCTGCCATTTTTGATCTTTCCTCTTTGCTGAGTTCTTCTACAGCGTCATAGAATCCTGGAACTGTAATGTGTTTGTTCTCGTCGTGTAGGGAAGCAATCATCTTCGTGAGCACGTTTATTGGATTGGCAACTGCACCTCCATATAAGCCGCTATGTAAATCACGATTCGGACCTGTAACTTCTACCTCCACATAACTCAAACCACGCAGACCAGTTGTAATAGATGGGTGCTCGTTGGAAATCATTCCTGTATCGGAGATAAGGATAATATCATTTTTCAGTTTCTCTCGATTATTCTCTACGAATCCACCTAAGTTCACACTTCCTACTTCTTCCTCACCCTCTATCATGAACTTAACGTTACAAGGTAGTTGGTCGGTTTTTGTCATATATTCTAGCGCTTTTACATGCATGTACATCTGCCCCTTATCATCGCTAGAACCACGAGCATAAATAGCTCCTTCCGGATGTTGCTCTGTTTTCTTTATTACCGGTTCAAATGGTGGGCTAGTCCATAGATCTAATGGATCTGGTGGTTGCACATCATAATGTCCATATACTAAAACCGTTGGTAGGTTTTCGTCGATGATTTTTTCACCATATACGATAGGATGTCCTGGAGTTTCATGAATTTCTGTGACGTCACATCCTGCTTCTTTTAATCGATCTTCTACAGCCTTAGCTGCTTTAACCACTTCTTCTTTGTAGGTTGAGTCGGCGCTGATACTTGGAATCTTCAGCAACTCGATAAGCTCATCTAAGAAGCGATCTTTGTTTTGTTCAATATAATCTTTTGCACTCTTCATAAAGTAATTTTTAAATTAAACGAAGATACAAAAACGCAGCGTTTTGTCGAAATATCTTAGGAGAATCTAGGGATGAGATTGGATAAATCTGTGGGTTTCATAGAGTGTTACCTATTATAGTTCAGAAGAAAGCACAACATTTTTAATTATTTCTTTGTAGATAATAAATCTTGGTGTATATTTGCCCTCGCAATGAAAAACAATAAGACATGTTTTATTGTAAATTCAAAGCATACATATTGATAAGCGGGCGTGGTGGAATTGGTAGACACGTTAGACTTAGGATCTAATGCCGAGAGGTGTGGGAGTTCGACTCTCCCCGCCCGCACAAAATAAAAGCCATTGTAGCAATACAATGGCTTTTTCTATTCTGATACTCAAAAAATGATCTGGCTTCAACACGTTAGGCTCTCATCTCTAATACCTTTACACCTAGAAATATCACTTGCTATAAATTGTTAATAATATAATAAGATTGACATGTGTCATTTTCATATGATAGAATAGTTAGTATTTTTGCATTTATTAAACGATTATAACAATTTTGAGTAGAATGGGAAATCCCTATCCTAACATATAGTTGTATATTTGCTTACAGAAAAAGCTACCAAAACGCATAACTCCTAACTTATGCAAGGAGCATGATTATATAGAATAAATAAAAAAGCAACCCCATATACTATGCATGCATAGTATATGGGGTTGACGAAATAAAAAAAGAAGAGAATATCGAATTAATATAAAGCACTATGAAGAGAAAATTAGTGGTTATGAGTTTGTTACTCGCATTTATGTTTACTTCTTGTGGTAAGGATGAGGTGCAGGAAGAGGCTATAGTGAATGTGAAAACCAATATGGTAAAGATTTGCGGGAGTGGCAGCAGTGCTGCTTTTCCTGGAAGGATTAAGGCAGGAGAGGATATTAACCTGTCTTTTAGAATATCCGGACCTATTGCCTCCATAAACGTATCGCCAGGTAACTTTGTGAAAAAAGGCCAGGTGTTGGCGCAAATTGACTCTAGAGATTATAGAACGCAATTGGCTGCCACCGAAGCGGAGTATCGACAAGTAAAAGGTCTTACCGAAAGGGTAGTAGAGCTTTATGAAAAAGATGGGGTTACTGCGAATGAGTACGAA
>DATGSX010000146.1:0-11118 GCA_035302145.1 Flavobacteriaceae bacterium
GTATCTTGTTGCTTCAAGTCTTTTCCAGAAACAGATTCAAACATCTCGGCTGCTATCTCAATCGCTTTTACTCCTGAAAGGCGAACAATGGCAATGGCACCCGCTCCAGAGGGGGTCGCTAAGGCTACTATGGTTTCTTGCTGTATCATTGCTGCAAAAATACACTTTTTATTTGGAAAACGTGATGTGAGGCGTTAGATGCATAGTACGAGGAGCGGTTCAGATTTCAAGGAGTTATTCCTTATAGCATTATGCTCTTCGCTTTGCTTGAGGTTATTAAGTTATTAGTAGTATGTTACATCGTATAAGGGAGCACTACGTTTCAATCTTTATCCATTCTGCCAAATACTCCTGATTAGTATTGACCGTCACATAATATAAATAATACCACATCTCCCAACTAACAACTAATAGTAACTAGTAACTAAAACTCCAAGGTAGTACGAACGTTAAATATCCTAGGACTTAAGTAGTTAGGAATAGCATATTGGGTTTTAGTATACACATCACGTACAAAGGTGTTGGTAATGGAGTTGAACGTGTCAAAAATATTGAATATTTCTATGCCAACACTCCAGTCTTTTACACCAAAGCTGTTCTTTTGGTTCTTCGGGTCATTCCTGTCTATTAGAACATACGAAATTCCCACATCGGCACGTGTATAATCTCGCAAGCGGGTTTGGTAGACATAGGGATCAGCATAGGTAGGCGTACCGCCTGGTAATCCGGTGTTGTATACTAGGTTTAGATACATTTTAAGATTTGGAATGGCTTTAACATAGTCCTGAAACAATGCAGCAAATTTTAATCGCTGATCGGTAGGACGTGCAATGTAGCCTCTGTTTTCTATATTTTCTTCCGTTTTTAAATAACCAAAACTTATCCAGCTTTCTGTGCCTGGAATAAACTCTCCAGCTAAACGTAAATCTAATCCGTACGCATAGGCTTCAGCTATATTATCTGCTGCGTAGCGAATACGAACGTTTTCCAAAGTATAAGGGTTTACGTCTTTTAATTTTTTATAATACACTTCGCTATGAAGGGTAAATGGGCGTTCCCAAATATCAAAACTATATTCGTTTCCAAATACTAAATGCAAGGCTTGCTGTGCTTTTACGTCGGCGATCACTTCTCCTTTTAAATCTCGCAATTCTCTATAAAATGGCGGCTGATAATATAGTCCTCCAGAAAGTCTAAAAAGCATGTCTTTTTTCCAATCTGGTTTTATCGCAATTTGTGCTCGCGGGCTTATTACAGTTTGTGTGTGCGAAGCTTTATCTTCAGGTTTTACCGTCCAATTATGTATTCGAGTCCCAGCATTCATCCACAGTTCATGGGTGCCGACATAGGATTTTTGGCTCCATTGTAAATAGCCTGAGATGCGATCTATTTGCACATTGTTTCGTGCACGTACGCTTTCGTATGGTACTAGCTCTTCCTCGTAAGGAGTATAGGGTTGGTCGTTTCCTGGCAGTATAGGGGGGCGGATAGAGAATCCAGCAGAGTCTATCACTTCAAACTCATTCATTCGGTCGCGAATATCTTCGTGAGTATATTTAATTCCATACTCCCATTTACTTTCTTTAATAGAGAAATTTCCTTTGTGTTCTACATTTACAATCAATGCATCTAAATCGTTTCGTGCGTGGGTTAGCTGTGAACCTATTCCTTCACTGTATTCTACTTCCCCCATATCCTCACCACCAATACTCGAGTTAACCTCACCCATTCTATATTGTGCCAGTATATCGAAATGTTCTTGTTCTTGAGTATGGTAGGCCGAGGCGATTAACTTGGCAGTATATTTATCGCTTGGCACATAGGTGGATTTAAAAGCCCCGAAATAAGTAGCGTATTTGTCTAGTTCATTTCCGTCATAATAAATCAATAGAGCTTTAGGCTCGGTTAGTGTACCGAAATTGGTCTGTCTTGTTTTTGGTTCGTAATGATAACGATTGGTAGATATATTTCCTAGAAAAGCGAGTTCTAGGTTATTGGCTGCTTTATAGGTGGTATAGGCTTGTATGTCGGCAAACCTAGGATCATAATTGGTTTCGGTTTGCTTGGCGTTTACAAATAAACTGTTGTCGCGGTATCGCACACCTAATATTCCTGTCCAACGCCCCGACTTATCTACTCCCTCTGCGGTTACTTGCCCCCCAAGCAAACTAGCGTCTACTTTGGCAGCGAACTGTACAGGCTTTCTATAGGTAATGTCGAGTACGGACGAGAGTTTATCACCATATTTTGCTTGAAAGCCGCCTGCCGAGAAATCTACTTGCGAAGTCATGTCGGCATTTACAAAACTTAACCCCTCTTGTTGTCCACTTCGGATTAAGAATGGCCGGTACACTTCAATTTCGTTTACGTAAACTAAGTTTTCATCATAGTTTCCACCTCGTACACTGTATTGCGTACTTAATTCATCATTTCCACTAACTCCCGGCAGAGATTTAAGGAGGCTTTCTACACCTGGATTAGCCCCAGGGATACGTCTAACTGTTTCTGGGGTAAGGCTTGTAATACCTTCTGCCGACTGTCTTTGTCCACCTCGAATCACCACAGTTCCTATTTGTTCTGTGTCGGTTTTAAGCACAGGATTAAACTCATAGTCTGCATTTGGTTCTAGCTCCATCGTTACCTGAAGGTTTTTCATCCCGATAAAGCTAAATCGAATGCTTACTTCCTTACGAGCAGGGATTTCTAACAGGTATGCACCGTTTATATCGCTAGCGGTTCCTTGGTCGGTGTTAAGGATTTGTACCGAAACATTGGGTAAAACATTCTGTTCGGTGTCGAATACTATTCCACGAACCGTAGCTGTTTGTGCTAAGACAAAACTTGGAAGAAGACAAAGAATAAAGAGCCAACTAGTAGCGCTTTTCTGTTGGAATATGGGCATATTAAAGTTCTTTTCTATAAAAAGTACTTTCAAAAGTAGTACTATTTCCTACATTATCAATAACAATGACTTTTAAATTGTTTTCCGTATCCTTTATGATGCCATCAGCAAAATCATAAGTCAGGCTATTGTCTTTATATTCATACTCCATCAAGATAAACTTTCCATTTATCGTGGCGCGATATGAGGCAATGCCGCTTAGGTCATCTTCTATTTTTAAGCGCAGCGTTTTGTTATTGCTTATCCATTTTCCCTCTGAGAAATTTATCGGACTTATGGTGGGAGGAGTGGTGTCTTTAATTAGAGTATAAGTTCCAAAGTCTCTAGTTTTTATGCTAAGCTTGTTGTTGGAATACTCGGTTTTATAATGCCTAGGTTTTCCCCATTGAGGAAGTCGTCCAATAAAATATTTATCTGGATCTTTTATATCCGATGCGTTTAAATCATAAGAAACGCTGATGTTTTTGTGTAGTGGCACTTTATCGTTATGCAAGTACAACGTATCGCCACTAGCTTTAAAGTTTAGATAGGTGTTTTCATAAAGTGCATCGGATGGCATATAGATATGAAATTTTCCTTTGGTAATAGCATTGACCTTGGTGGCTATATATTTTTCACCTTCCAGAATGCGTTCCGATTTTTCGGTTATTCGTTTTTTTCCTGAAATTGGTACTTTTATGTGAGTGGTGTTTCCAGCAAAATCCTCTACATAGATATCGAAAATATAATTTTTATTCTCTTTTATAGAGAGATAACCATCACTAGGTGAAGGACTGATAATGCTGAGCGGATTTCTAGGTTCTCGGAAAAGCTTTTGAATTTTATATTTATTCTTTATCCAATATGCATAATCTATATAGTGGTTTATATAGCGTGTTTCGGCAAAACTAAACTTATCGAATCGTATTTCTTGATGTGGTTCTCCGTTTACTTTTGTTTTGATTCGGTACACTCCGTTTTTGTTTTCTACTGCATTTAGCCTGTCATAGGTAGCCACTCCAAATCCTATTTTACCTAAGGCCTCTATACTTTCTGCAATAAAACCACCTTCACCTTCTGGAATTAATCGCAGGTCTTTATTGTGGTCTTGGTGGTCTATATGTGCATCGTCGGATATAACATAGACACGTAGTTTGTCTATTGTAGGCTTTCTTGTATCGGCTACTTTATAACCAAATAATAAGGGGTTCATAGGTCTTTGGTTGCCATCTCTTATTTCGTAGTGAAGATGTGGTCCTGCGCTTCCTCCCGTATTACCGCTATAGGCGATAAGGTCTCCTTTTTTTACCGGTAATACATGAGATTCTGGATACACTTGCAATACGTACGACTCTCTTTTATACTGATGTTTTTTGGTATACGCTTGTATATCGCCAACAAAGCGTTGTAAATGACCATATACCGTAGTATAGCCGTTTGGATGTTGAATGTAAAGTGCTTTTCCGTAACCGAAATGCCCAATATTTATTCTACTTATATAGCCGTCGGCGGCTGCGTATATAGGGTGGCCTTGGGTGTAGTTAGTACGAATATCCAATCCGCTATGAAAATGATTGCCACGCAATTCGCCGAAGTTACCAGAGAGACTTATCTCCAAATCTACTGGGGAACGAAAGTAATCGGTAGGTACTTGCGGTTGTGCCAAAGTTATGATTGGAAGAAGAACCCACAAAAAACGTAAAACTTGCATAGATTGATTTTTAAAATTAACAGTTAACCCTATGGTTCTAAATAGAATAAAATATAAAACTCCAATGTTACAAAAAAATCAGTATATTTATTGCTGTATAGGCTAACAAGTGGTAAGTTTGTACTATTGAGTATTGAGAAAAGCTACTTAAATTGTTTCCATGAGCAAATTATCGGATATTGTAGAAACATTGGAGGAAAAATTGGCGTTGCTTTTAGACCAACACCATCAGCTTAAATTAGAATTGGCTCGAATGGAGGCGGAGAAGGAGGAGTGGACGAAGAAAGAAGAGGCTTATGAAGAGGAACTCGTTCAACTACAAAATAAGAATGAAACGCTAAAACATGCGAACTCAATACTTGGCAGCAACCAATACAACAGGGAAACAAAACGTAAGGTAAACGCTTTGATTCGTGAAATAGATAGTTGCATTATGCAATTGTCGGAATAACAAGATTGAGGAGGATGTCAGATCAGTTAAGGATTAAATTAAGTATTGCTGATAGAGTTTATCCGCTTACTATAAAAAGCGACCAAGAAGAAGGTTTGCGAATTGCAGCTAAGCGTATAAATGATTTGATAAAACAGTTTGAGAAAAGCTATGCTGTTCGCGATAAGCAAGATGTACTGGCAATGTGTGCCTTACAATTTGCGTCGCAATATGAACAATCTATCTTGGATAAGGATTACGATAAAGAAGAAACTTACAAGCGCTTAACCGCTTGTATAGAAGCATTAGATAAAGAATTGCTTCCCTAACGACGTTCTTTTAAAATAATATTGAGGTTACTGCCTATATCAGTGTGTTTATTTGGAAAACTTAACACTAATTCTTTTGAGAAGGATAAGTCTTAGTGGCAAAAGCGAGCCGTCTTTGAACGGATGCTTGACCCACTAGTTAGTCCTAAACTTTCTAATTTATGGAGTTTTTTCTCAGATTAACACTGGTATAGGCTTTTTTTATATATAAACATAAGTGAATTATGATAGAGATAATAATAGGTGTCGCTGCATTTGCAGTAGGATATCTAATAGCAAAAGTTCTAGAAAAGAACAATGCATCCAGAATTACTAATAGGGCACGAAAACGAGCTTCTTCTATAAGACAGGAGGCAGAGACCATACGAAAGGAGGCAGAAGCCATTAGAAAGGAAGCGGAAAATGCCGGAGAGTCCATTAAAAAGGAAAAAATCCTTCAGGCAAAAGAACGCTTTATAGAGTTACGATCGGAGCATGAAAAGGTAATTTTACAGCGAGAAAGAAAAGTCTCGGATGCTGAGAAACGAGTTAAGGATAAGGAGTCTGCTCTTTCTAGGGAGATTAGCAAGAATAAAGGACTTAACGATAGACTAGAGAAAACAATTCAAGAGCACGAGGAACGTCTTGAAGTTTTGGAGATTAAGGAAAATGAAATTCAAAACATGCATGCCCGCCAAGTGCAAGAGTTAGAGCTTATTTCAGGCCTATCGGCCGAGGTTGCTAAAGAGCAATTAGTAGAAAGCTTAAAAGAAAGCGCCAAAGCCGATGCAATGGTACACATTCAAAACGAAGTGGAAGAGGCAAAACTTACTGCACAAAGAGAAGCGCGAAAAATAGTTATCAATACTATACAGCGTGTAGGAACGGAAGAGGCAATAGAGAATTGTGTGTCTGTTTTTAACTTAGAAAGCGATGATATTAAAGGACGAATTATCGGTCGGGAAGGACGTAATATCCGTGCTTTAGAAGCAGCTACAGGAGTAGAAATAATTGTAGACGATACTCCAGAGGCTATCATCTTATCATGTTTCGATTCGGTTCGACGAGAAATCGCTCGCCTGTCCTTGCATAGATTAGTGACAGATGGTCGTATACACCCGGCTAGAATTGAAGAGGTAGTTAGAAAAACAAGTAAGCAAATAGACGAAGAGATAATTGAGATTGGAAAGCGTACGGTTATAGAATTAGGAATTCACGGGTTGCATCCAGAGCTTATCAAGATGGTAGGTCGTATGAAATACCGTTCTTCTTATGGACAAAACCTATTACATCACTCGCGTGAAGTAGCTAGGCTTTGTGGGATTATGGCTGCAGAATTAGGTTTAAATGCCAAGATGGCCAAACGAGCAGGATTATTACATGATATGGGGAAAGTACCAGAAATGGAAACCGAAACCCCTCATGCTATTTTAGGAATGCAACTGGCAGAGAAATTTGGTGAAAAACCTGAGGTTTGTAACGCGATAGGAGCACACCACGACGAGGTAGAGATGACTAGCTTGCTTTCGCCAATAGTGCAGGTTTGTGATGCGATTAGTGGGGCAAGACCAGGGGCAAGACGACAAGTGTTAGATTCCTATATACAACGATTAAAAGATTTAGAGAATGTAGCTTTAGCTTTCCAAGGAGTAAACAAAGCCTATGCTATTCAAGCTGGTAGAGAGTTACGTGTTATTGTAGAAAGTGAAAGAGTTAGCGATGATATGGCAGCTCAAATGTCGTTTGATATTTCGCAGAAAATTCAAACTGATATGACCTATCCAGGACAAGTAAAAGTTACTGTAATTAGAGAAACACGAGCAGTAAATGTAGCGCGATAAATACTAAATACATTTAAAAAGTACTTCCTTAGTAGAAGAAAATAACCATGCCGAGCAAACACTGCTCGGCATGGTTTGTTTTTGGACTGTTATAAAAGGTCTAAAACTACTTTCTAGGATGATACTGCAGTAATGCCTCTTCGAGGTGTTTTGTGCCTAAATGTGTATAGATTTCAGTGGTGGTAATACTTTCATGGCCAAGCATTTGTTGTATAGCACTTAGATCAGCACCATTTTCTAGCAAATGGGTGGCAAAAGAGTGACGAAAAGTATGTGGACTTACTTTCTTTTTTATTCCTGCCTTTTCGGCCAGTTCTTTTACAATGATAAACACCATATTTCTTGTAAGCATTCTACCACGTCGGTTCAAAAATACAATGTCAGTAGCTTCTGGTTGAATGGTGTGATGGACACGTATTTCCTTAAGATAGATATTGATGTATTTTTGTGTTATTGGAGCAATGGGCACTAAACGCTGTTTACTACCTTTTCCTTCGATACGGATAAACCCTTCGTCGAAAAATAAGTCCGATATCCGAAGGTTGATCAATTCCGATACGCGCAATCCACATCCATATAACAACTCGATTATACTTCGATTTCGTTCCCCTTGTGGTTGGCTCAAATCTATTTCAGCTACCATAGCATCTATTTCCTCTATGCTTAAAACCTCAGGGAGTCTGCGCTCACTTTTTGGACTATCAATTAAATCCATTGGATTGTCTGTACGCCATTCCGAGAAGTGCAGAAAAGCGAAAAATCCTCTTAAACTTGCCAAACACCTATTCATTGTGCTAGATTTTACCGACTTGCTACGTTGGTATAAAAAATCTTGGATACTTGAGGTTGTAATTTTACTGGGGCTTTCATTAGGCGCACTTTCCTCTATCCAAGCGGTAAATAGCTCTAAATCCTTTTTATATCCTTGGATTGTGTTTACTGCTAATCCACGCTCTATGCGTAAGTAGTCCATATATTCTTTAATTCTATCACTCCATTTCATAAACGTAAATATACAGACAATTTAATCTAAATAATATGATCGGAGCTTGATTATGAATGAACTGTACAGCCTGTATTAACTTAAAATTATATGTAATTTGTGACTTTGTTAGTAAATCAACTGTATATTTGTATAACATTAAATCAAATACTTATGAGAAAATTATTTTTTATTGTATTAATCGGTTTTTTGGGTGTAGGTATATCTACTGCTCAAGAATTGGATTTAGGATTGAAGGTAGGAGCCAACTTTGCTGAGTTTTCAGATGTTAAAGGTGCAGATTTGTCAAATAAGACTGGTTTTCAAATCGGTGCATTTGCTGCTATTCGAATGGGTAATGTAGCAATTCAACCGGAGCTACTTTACTCCCAACAGGGAGCTAAATTCAATCATGAGAAAATAGAATTGGATTATGTAAATGTTCCGGTTATGCTTAAGTACTATCTGATTCAAGGACTTAACTTGCAGGTAGGTCCTCAGTTTGGATTTGTTGTGAACGATAATATCGGTAAGGTGTTTAATGAAATTGCAGAGTCCAACGATTTTGATGTATCGGGTCTAGTTGGGGTAGGTTTGGATTTACCGTTTGGGATTCGTTTAGATGGTCGCTATAACTTTGGGTTTAGTGATGCGATTAAATCTAATTCTGGTGGTCCATCAGCTAAAAATAGTGTGTTTACTTTATCCATCGGGTATTCATTTTTATAAAGGAAATACTTAATTCACATCCCTTTAAAGTAGCTGTTGCACTGGTAATGGCTACTTTTTTATTTTGTAAAGGTTAAAAGTAGGTTGCACACAGCTTTTACATTGTAGTTGTTAGAATTCGAATTAAGTAAATGCTGATTCTATTTTTGATTAAACTACTGTGTAAACAATTTCTATGCAATGGATTGAATAAAGTATGTGAGTTTCTATCGGAGAGAAGTAAGAAGGGGAGCTACACTCTATAAACAGACTTTTTGAGCTATTTATGGTATACGTGTTTTGCTTAAAGAATTGATTCATTCAATACAACCAATGCAAGAGCTAGGATTAGGATAAGCACCAAGACTAGAGTATAGGATACGCGTTTACGAATTCTATGGGATTCTCGAACAGCTTGTCGTAATAAAATGATGTTTGCCAAACGAAGCTCATCATCGGAATGTTGAGAAAACTTTACGTGGTCTAGAGGTTGCTCTATGTCGGTCAAATTTCTAAGATCATTATTTTTCATAAGATGTAAAGTTGTGTTCCAATCAAAAATAAGAAGAATAGTTTGGACTTTGGTGGGCTGTATTCATTTAAATATTAAGTGGATTGGATTTTTGGAATTCGAAATATAGAAAATTCCGTATTTTTGCATGAAATTACAGGACAAATCAGAAACAGAAAGCCAGAAGTTATGAAATATGAGAGATTGACTAAGGAGCAATTAGATGAGTTACATGAAGAATTTGCCACATTTCTAGCAACACAATCCATAGATAAGGATATGTGGATGAAAATCGTGGTAGATAATCCGACTTTGGCCGAAGAACAGTTGGACTTGTTTAGTGATATGATTTGGGAACGTGTGTTAGAAAAAGTCACATACTTAGAAAATATTGCACCCAATTACTTATTCCTATTTCACATAGGCGAGGAGGCAATGCATACCATTATCATTCAAATTCTTGACAAAAACATTGATGTTACTACCAAGGAAGGGTTTATGTGGTTGAAGGATAATATGCTTAGCGATAGCGTACAAATTCGACGTGGTTCTAAGCAGTTTGGCGAAGATAGATTACAAGATGTTTTTGCACTCATTCGTAAGGGCGCCGAAATATCGAAAGGAATTCTATATCGCGCTATCGAAGAATCACTCGTATCGTAAACTCTCAACCGGATCTAAACTTGCTGCTTTCTTAGCAGGATAAGTACCAGCTAATAAAGCGGTTACTAATGCAATAATGATTGCTACGATTATAACACCCCATGGTATGACCATGGCAAAGTCAAATAAGCTTGCAAAAATCATTGCTGTAGCTACCCCCATAATAATGCCTAATAAACAACCTAGCTGGCTTATTACTAGGGTTTCTATGAAAAACTGTTGAAAGATATGCCGTCTTTTAGCACCAAGGGATTTCCGTACACCAATTTCTCTAGTTCGCTCACTAACCGATACCAACATTATGTTCATTAGTGCTATGGACGATCCTAGAATGGTGATAATGCTTATGGCAGTTCCAGCTATTCGTAAAACAAGCGTATTTTCACTAAGGATTCGCAAGAACTCATCGCTCTTACGTACACCAAAGTTGTTTTCATCTCTAGGTGTTAATCCACGTACATTTCGCATGGTGTATATGGCCTGATCCATTCCCTGGTTTAGCATGTTATTATCGGGCATGTAAACACTGATAGTGTAATTTATATCAGGATTGGTGTACATTCCTCTAGCAAGGTTAATAGGCATAAGCAAGTTGTAGTCTTTATTTCCAAAGAAACTGCCACCTTTTGATTTTAGAACACCAACCACCGTAAGTCGCATACCCCGTACATGGATAACCTTATTAATAGGTTCTATAGTATTATCGAAAAGACTTTTTGCTAAGTCAGCGCCGATTATACATACCGTTTGGTTGTTTTGAACGTCAAATGAATTTAGATCACGTCCAAGCTCTAGTTCTAATCCGGAGTTAATCAAATAGTTCTCGTTTATTCCTATTACACTTATCTCTGGTTCCGTTTTTTTATTCTCATATCTAACTTCTGCATTTCCAGTACCAGTAAAAGAGAAAGAGGTACGAGCATCGGCTACGTCGTAATTATCCATAAAATTCTGCGCATCTCGGAAGGTGATAATAGGATTCACCTTTCGGTCGCCGCTTAATCTGGTTTCTGAATCAAATCGGGTGATGGAAAAAGTATTAGCACCCATAGAGCTAAAGGAGTCTAAAATACTGTTCTGAAT
>DATGSX010000147.1:0-3300 GCA_035302145.1 Flavobacteriaceae bacterium
CTCATTCTTTCCAATGCAGCTACTTATGAAGTGAAAAATATAAAGTTTTCTTATATCGATGGCGATCATACTTCTACTTCTCGTGCGCTAATCGAGAAGTTTAGTGCTTCAACTTATTTTGATGTTTTAGCAAGTTATGAAAGCAACAAAAAAGCAAACGAAGCCATGCTTGCTGGCGAAGTTGATGTTATTTTAGAAATACCAAATCACTTTGAGCGGGATTTAGTAAAAGAAAAGTCAGCTACTCTAGGTATCAGTATCAATGCTATCGATGGCGCCGCCGCTGGGATTCAAAATGGCTATATAACTCAAATCGTGCAAAGTTTTAACCAAGAAATTATGATGGAACATAGAAATGTTTCGTCAAACATGCAAAAACCGATGAAGATTACCAGCATTCCATCGTTTTGGTATAATATTACCTTAGATTATAAAACATTTATGGTTCCAGGAATATTGGTCTTACTAGTAACCATGATCAGTCTTTTCCTTTCGGGGATGAATATTGTAAGAGAAAAAGAAATCGGCACTTTAGAACAACTTAATGTAACGCCCATCAGAAAAGGCGAATTTATTATAGGTAAACTGCTTTCTTTTTGGATAATCGGCATGGGATTATTGACTATCGGATTGATACTTGCGAAGCTTATTTTTAATATGCCGATGTTGGGTAGTATTTTACTGCTATATTTTTACACTTCTATTTATATATTAGTAATTTTAGGAATGGGATTGCTTATCTCTAATTTTACCGATACCCAACAACAAGCCATGTTTATCGCTTGGTTTTTTGTGGTGATTTTTATTTTGATGAGCGGTTTGTTCACCCCGATAGAAAGCATGCCAAAATGGGCGCAAATAATTACGGAATTCAATCCGATAAAGTATTTTGTGGAAGTTGTTCGTATGGTGTTGTTAAAAGGATCGGGATTTAGAGACATCCTATCTCAGTTGCTAAAAACCTTGGCTTATGCTTTGGTAATGAATATTTTGGCCGTATGGAGTTATAAAAAAGTAAACTAATGGAAGAAAATAATAAATACCATTTACAAAAAAGTGAATCTCGATTTCTAAAAGGACCACGTTCAAGACTCAATGATTTAGGTTTTGTTTTTAGAGTCCTTTATCAATTTTTACGTGGTTTTCGCACAATGCATTTTATTGGTCCATGTGCTACGGTATACGGATCAGCTCGCTTTACGCCAGATTCTAGTCATTATAAAAATGCAGAGAAAATCGGAGCCGATTTAGCAAAATTAGGATTTACTGTAATGACAGGAGGAGGTCCTGGAATTATGGAAGCCGCAAACAAAGGGGCATATGAAGCAGGTGGATATTCTGTGGGTGTAAATATTGTTTTACCTTTTGAGCAAAAACCTAATCCTTATTTACATAAGTGGATTAATATTCCTTACTTTTTTGTTAGAAAGTTTCTGTTGATGAAATATTCCTATGCGTTTGTTATAATGCCTGGAGGAATGGGAACCTTAGATGAGTTATTTGAAGCGCTAACCTTGATTCAAAACCATATGATTAAAGATTTTCCTGTGGTGATTTTCGATAGCGAATATCATAAGGAACTAATGAAACATATTGAATTGATGTGCGAAACAGAAAGCATTAGCCCAGAAGATATGGAGTTGATTTATGTTACCGATTCCCCAGAAGAAGTGGTGGAGCATATAAAAACACATGCCATAGATAAATTCGGACTGGTAAAAGAACCCTATAAACCTAAATGGTGGTATGGTGAAAATCGAAGAAAATTTTAAGAAACTATCGGATTATTTATCCAACTTTAGCTTGATTAAGATTGTTACGATATGTTTCTCAGACAGCTTCGAAACACATTCCGTTTAGAGATTATGACATGTTTTTTTCGATTTTAAAAATAAAACAATAATGAAGTATGGAGGAAAAAATAGTAAACATCGAGAAATTCAATGGAGATATTGAACCCTTTAAAGTAGAGAAATTAAAAACTTCTTTGCGTCGAAGCATGGCTACTGAAGAGGAAATAAATACTATTGTTGAGCAGATTATGCCGACACTTTATAATGGGATATCATCTAAGGAAATCTATAAGAAAGCGTTTTCCTTACTAAAAAAATATAATCGTACTTCTGCTTCAAAATACAGTTTAAAACGTGCCATATTTGATTTAGGCCCCACAGGATATCCGTTTGAACGATTGATAAGTGCTTTGCTACGACATAAAGGATTCGAAACTAAAGTGGGTGTAGTCTTGCAAGGCGAATGCGTATCGCATGAGGTTGATGTTTTAGCAGAGAAAGATGGATTTTCCTATGCCGTGGAATGTAAATTTCATTCCGATCAAAGAACTGTGAGTAATGTGAGGGTGCCGTTGTATATCAATTCTCGTTTTATAGATATTCAAAATCATTGGAACAAAGATCCGGACAAAGCAGCGCATTTAAAACAAGGATGGTTGGTTACTAATACAAGGTTTTCAGCAGATGCAATAACCTATGGCGAGTGTGTAGATCTGCAATTGATGAGTTGGAGTTATCCAGAAAATAATGGGATAAAAGATAATGTAGATGCCTATGCGCTGTATCCTATAACCACGTTGACCACACTTACAAAACATGAAAAAGATCAGTTGATCGAAAAAGATATCATTTTAACCATAGAACTCTTCGATACTCCTAATGCATTAAAAGAAATAGGAGTTTCTAAAACAAGAATAAAAAGAGTGCTTACCGAAATACTGCATTTATGTGATTTATAAATTCTTTAACCATATAAAAAGAAGGACTAACATAGCGGTAAATCAAAGATAAATAGAGAACTTTAATCAGCCTAAAACTAGAAAGTTATGAAAGAGAATTCAATAAAAGTCCACTTCCTAGGTGCTTCGGGAACCGTGACAGGTTCTAAGTTTTTACTAACTACACCAGAAAAGAACATTCTTATAGATTGTGGTATGTTTCAAGGAATAAAAGAACTTCGTGAGATAAACTGGAAGCCGCTACCAGTAGATGTGCCCGCAATTGATGTAGTGTTACTCACTCATGGCCATTTAGATCATACAGGTTATTTACCTCGATTGGTAAAAGAAGGATTTCGAGGAAAGATTATTGGTACGGCACCCACTTTGGCCATTGCTAAGATAATTTTACTCGATAGTGGAAAAATTCAAGAAGACGAAGCTCAGAAAGCCAATGAAGAGGGTTATTCTATACACAAACCCGCCAAACCTTTCTATACTGTTGCCGAAGCCGAAACAACACTTCGTTTTTTTCACGTAGAGGAAAAAGATAAATGGATAGAACTTTC
>DATGSX010000148.1:0-5659 GCA_035302145.1 Flavobacteriaceae bacterium
TTGGTGTAAATCGCCCCAAAAAGTTTTTACAGAAACTTCAACTTGTGCAATAGCCAACAAACTTCGTTTTACAGTTTGTTTTTGTTGTGGACTTAATTTGGTGTGAAAATCTTGTACGTCTGCTGTGAAATCTACTTCAGAATGCACCCAGTAAGTGCGGTTTATAGCTTCTACAAACTGCATGACTTCTGGATACTCAAATGGCTTGTACGGAATTCGAGGGGTAAAGATGCTCATGTTTTGAATTTTAAAAATGTAGCATTTTTAAAGCAAAAGAGAGGCACGTTCCTAGGTTTTTTCTTTTGCCTAGGAATAGACAAAAGAAAATAGAGGACATATGCTTTTTCTGCGAAAGCTACGTCGGACGAATGGAGACAAGGTATTCTGGCTTACAGAAAATATCTGCTTACAGTTGCGCGACAGCTCATGATTTTAACATGATTCCCCTTGGGTTTTAGTTTTTGAGTTATAAACTAAAACCAATTCCCATTGTCTGGTTAATATTTATTTTACAAAAGTAAAAGTACGCTAATTTTTAAGCTATTCAAGAGGTTATTCTTAAAAAATTAAAACATAAATAAATACCTACGAGGTGAAGTGTATTGGTTTTATATGTATCGTGTTGATTGTTAGCTTGGTAGGATTTAAGATATAGTGAAGGGTTGTATTTTATTGACGCGTGTTTCGTAAGCTCAAATGAAATGATTGCAAATAATCTAATGTGAGTTGATGTTTATCTATAGAGTTTTACTATGAGAATAATTAAGTATGACTTATATTCAGGATTTTTTCATCTATTTACTCCTAAAATGGGTGCTGGAATAGGAATCTTCATTATAAATTAGAAGTCCTTATATTTAATCGATTGAATATAAGGACTTCTAAATGCTTTTATTTGATAAGAGATGTTATATCTCTGCTTTTTCAGTAGGTATTTTTCTATCTACTTTTTTAATTAATCCTTGAAGTACCTTTCCAGGACCTACTTCGGTAAAATGTGTGGCACCATCTTCCAACATTTGCTTTACACTTTGTGTCCATCGTACTGGTGCTGTTAATTGTTGGATGAGGTTTTCTTTTATCTCCGCAGGATTACTTACTGCCGAAGCCGTAACGTTTTGGTATATTGGGCAAATAGGAGTATTAAAGGTTGTTTTCTCTATTGCAGCAGCCAATTGCTCTTCTGCAGGTTTCATCAGTGGGCTGTGGAATGCTCCACCTACAGGCAACATTAAAGCACGCCTTGCACCTGCTTCGGTCATTTTCTCGCATGCTGCTTCTACAGCTTTTACTTCACCTGAAATTACCACTTGTCCAGGACAGTTATAGTTTGCCGCTACGACAATTCCTTCTGTTTGCTCACAGATTTCTTCTACAATATGATCTTCTAACCCCAAGATGGCAGCCATAGTAGATGGTTGTAATTCACAAGCTTTTTGCATAGCCAAAGCTCGCTGTAATACCAGCGAAAGTCCATCTTCGAATGATAGCGTCTTATTTGCAACTAAAGCTGAAAGCTCACCTAATGAGTGTCCTGCTACTAGGTCTGGCTGAAATTTATTGCCTAAGACACTAGCCAAGATAGTGGAGTGTAAAAATACAGCTGGCTGTGTTACTTTGGTTTCCTTTAGCTCTTCTGCAGTGCCTTCAAACATGATTTTAGTGATATCGAATCCCAAAATCTCGTTTGCTTGCTTAAACATTTCTTTCGCATGTGCAGAGTTGTCGTATAGGTCTTTTCCCATACCAGTAAATTGGGCTCCCTGCCCAGGAAATACATATGCTTTCATATTGTTTTGATTGTAAGTTTAAGGTACAAAAGTAAGATTATAATCGGAGAATTCTAAATCCAAAAGTAGTTAACCGATTAATTCTTACGTTTCCAGGTTTCGAACCTGTAAGCGTATTTGTGCTTTTCATCTACTTCATGTTGCTCTGAATAGGTACACTGCCAGTTATTGAAGTTTATTTCTGGAAAGAAGGCATCTGCTTTAAAGCTTGCATCCACTCTAGTTAATTCTAGTACATCGGCGTAGGGAAGAAATGCTCTGTAGATTTCTCCACCACCAATAATAAATAATGGTTTGTCTGTAATTGCTAAAACCTCTTCTATAGAATGTACTACTTCCACCCCTTTGTATTTCCAGTTTTTATTTCGTGTAAGTACCATATGCTTTCTGTTTGGTAAGATTCCTGGTAGCGATTCTAATGTTTTACGACCCATTACAATGGTGTGTCCGGTAGTTTTAGACTTAAAGTGCTTAAAGTCATTAGGTAGGTGCCAAAGCATTTTATTGTTAGCACCTAACTCTTTGTTCTTACCTATAGCTGCAATTAGTGTAATCATGGTTGGAATCTACTATGATCGTCTTTGCTATTGTTATCTTCTGTACTTTGCTTAGGCTGTGAGTGCGGATAATTTGTTTCTAAACTTTTGTCGGAAATAGGATATTCCTTTTCCACCTCTTTTTGTAGAGCAAGAATACGTTGCATTTGCTTGTTTTTCAGCTTTTCGAGTTGACGATCTTCCCATTCTTTTCCCATAAAACTATTTAATAAAAATACATTTAGTGTATGTACTAAAAGAATGAAAAACCAGAATAGAATTAGATATGCAGACCAGTTCATAGGAAGTGTGTCTTTTCCGAATCCCAATGCTAGGTCCATGATTAGAAATAAGATAGATCCAGCAAGGAAGAATATAAAATGGCGCATTAGGTTTTTCTTTTTCTTTAATCGGCCTCGCGCGTATTCATATTGTTCCCTATTAGTACTTTCACTAAAAGTTTTCTTTGATTTCATGTAGGTATATTTTAAGTATGTCCTTTTAAAGTCGCCTATGCTAGTGGCACGGACTCCTAGTTAAAGGTACGAAAATATTTGAAAGTACATCAATGTTAAAATTCTAATCTTTGAATGATTTTGGCAAAAGCTTAAATAGCTACTTTTCCAGGTATATGTGGATGTGGTTCGTAACCTACTAGTTTAAAATCATCAAAGTCAAATTCAAGAATGTCTGTTACCTCTTGGTTTAGTATCATTTTTGGTAATGTCTTAGGCTTTCTGCTTCGCTGTAGGTTAACTTGATCCATATGGTTGCCATAGATATGAGCATCGCCAAAAGTATGTACGAAATCGCCTGCTTCGTAACCACAAACTTGTGCTACCATCATAGTTAATAAGGCATACGATGCTATGTTGAATGGCACCCCTAAGAAGATGTCTGCACTGCGCTGGTATAGCTGACAAGAGAGTTTTCCGTTTGCTACATAAAACTGGAAGAATGCGTGACATGGAGGTAATGCAGCTTTTCCATTAGCAACATTTTCAGAGAACGAAATAGATGTATCTGGTAAAACGCTTGGATTCCATGCAGTAACTAACATTCGACGGCTATTTGGATTGGTTTTTAGCGTTTCGATTACCTCTTTAATCTGATCAATTCCTTCGCTATTCCAATTCCTCCATTGGTGACCATATACTGGTCCTAGCTCTCCATTTTCATCGGCCCATTCATTCCATATTCTAACACCATTTTCTTGTAAATATTTAATGTTAGTGTCGCCTTTTAAAAACCATAAAAGCTCATATATAATAGACCTAAGATGAATTTTTTTGGTAGTTACAATAGGAAAACCTTCGCTAAGATCGAAGCGCATTTGGTGTCCAAAAACACTCTTTGTTCCTGTACCTGTTCTATCTCCTTTTTCTATACCACTTTCCAGTACGTGGTCTATCAAATCTATATATTGTTTCATTGCTCTAGTTTTATAGTATTGTAAATAAATCTATCCAATAATCATTCCTGCTATGGTAGCCGATATTAAAGAAGCAATACTTCCACCTAGTAGGGCTTTCATTCCAAACTTGGATAGTGTGGTTCGTTGATTAGGGGCTAGGGTTCCAATTCCGCCAATCTGAATTCCAATGGAAGCGAAATTAGCAAAACCACAAAGCATATAAGTGGCCATTATAATGGATTTTTCATAGCTAAAGTATAGTCCACTGGTAGCATCTTTTAATTCTGCTAGTTGTATGTAACCTATGAACTCACTTGCTGCTAGTTTGATGCCTAATAGTTGTCCCATAAGGCTTGTATCTTCTGCAGCAACTCCTATAAGCCACATTAATGGTGAAAATATAGTCCCCAGGATGGCTTCTAACGAAAGGTTGTCATAGGCTGAGTTTTCAGCTACCCATGCGTTAATACTAGTCCAATCTCCAATCCACAGCAAAATCCCGTTTAGCATCGCTATAAAGGCTACGAAAACTAAGAGCATAGCTCCAACATTCACAGCTAACTTAAGCCCTTCCGTTGTTCCGTTTGCAATAGCATCCAAAATGTTGGCTCCAATCTTATCCATAGAGACCTCTAGAGTTTCATTAATTTCTTCGGTCTCTGGGTATAGAATCTTAGATACTACTATGGCTCCTGGTGCTGCCATAACCGATGCGGCTAGTAAATGTTTAGCGAACTCTAATCGCATTACAGGATCATCGCCGCCTAGAAATCCAATATATGCTGCCAGTACTGCTCCTGCAACAGTGGCCATGCCACCAATCATGACTAGCAAGATTTCTGATTTGGTCATCTTATCTAAATAAGCTTTAATCATCAATGGTGCTTCGGTTTGTCCTAAGAAGATATTCCCGGCTACACTCAAGCTTTCAGCCCCTGAGATGTGTAAGGTTTTAGTAAGTAACCATGCTAGTCCAGCAACTGTTTTTTGTATAATTCCTAAATAAAATAGGACGGATGTTAATGCAGAGAAAAAGATAATGGTAGGTAATACTTGGAAGGCAAATATAAATCCAAACGTATCTGGATTCAGCATACCCCCAAATAGAAACTCACTTCCTGCTTTTGTATAATCTAATATTTGCACAAAAACATGGCCTATTCCTTCGAAAATGCTTTGAATAAATGGCACTTTTAGTACACCAATAGCTATGGCTAATTGGAAGGTCACACCCAATCCAACTGTTTTCCAGTTAATGGCACGTCGGTTGGAGCTAAAAATAATAGCAATTAATAATAAAGAAACAATGCCCAATACTCCGCGCCATAAGGATGTGAAGGTTAGACCTGCCGATGGTATTATTTTATCTGTATCTACTAAGTGCTCTTTTCCTTTTTGAAGTTGTATTGTTGTATTTCCAGATTGTAATTGCCAATCATCTTCTGCGAATTGGTTGGAACTGAATTGGAAAGTGGTATCGGTTGGTTGTTTTTGCTCTAAGGACAAAACCTCGTTATCCCAATTATAAACCCCTTGAGCTACAAGACTATCCTTGGCTATTAGATAAAACGCATCCTTTTCTAAGTGCAGTTTATCTATGGTAGATAGGGGGCTTTCCTTTTTGTTCGACTGTGGGTCGTTTATAAACCAGGTTCCTTCTATATTTTGCGCTTGAAGAAAAGGAGACGTCAACAGGCCAATTAATAGGAGTAGTATGCGCATAGTTTTTACTTTGGATTTAGTCCTTTCGTTTGCTAATTTCATCTCTAACGCGAGCTGCTTTTTCATATTCTTCCGCTGCAACTGCTTCTTTTAACAGTGTGTTTAACTCAGCTAATGATTTAGCGGATAAGTTTAGTGGTCCTGATTTAGGTTGGGATTTGGTCAAAGATTCAAGGGATATTTCCGACTTCTCTTCT